>NZ_JBQUZK010000032.1:0-7569 GCF_056313885.1 Methylosinus sp. DMC45 | reverse complement strand
GCTGGATCGACGCCGAGGCGCTAAGCGCCGCCGCGCAGAAATTCGCCAAAAGCCAGTATGGCGCCTATCTGACGCAATTCGCCGAGGAGGTTTTACTTCAGGAGCAGGCCAACGCTGCGGCGAGCACATGATGATGCGATCTGCGATCAATTCGTCAACCGACTTCCTATATTTCCCGAAATTCGACAAAGGTCATCATCGGCGTCTCGGTCGCCGAGTATATGTCCCGCACACGCCGTTTGCACCAGAACCCGCAGGATCGTCGCGTTCAAAATGGCGGCCCTTGAAATCGATCATCGCACTATTCCCGCCTGCTCCACACCCGGCGAACATTGCCCCAACCGACCCGCGATAGAAATTTGGAACAGAGCCCTTTATTCGTTTGCGCTCCGGGACGGATATGCCGTAAAAAATTGCGAGCTTCCATTCCGAGCATGAAGATCGGCCTCAGTTCGAAGAGGAAAATTCACCTATGGCGGGCACGCGTAGAGTTTGGGTCGCCGGACATAAAGGCATGGTCGGCTCCGCCGTGACGAGGCACCTCGAGGCGAGAGGAGAAGCCGTCCTGAAGGTCGATCGCTTCGTTGTCGACCTACGTAATCAAATCGCCGTGGAAGTCTGGCTGAAGCAGAATCGCCCGGATGCGATCGTCTTCGCTGCGGCGAAAGTCGGAGGCATCTACGCCAATGACACTTATCCGGCCGACTTTATCTATGACAATCTCGCCATCGAGACAAACATCATTCACTCCGCTCATGCGGCGGGGGTGAATCGTCTAGTCTTTCTCGGATCGTCCTGCATCTATCCGAAATTCGCGCCGCAACCGATCACCGAGGATGCGCTGCTGACGGGTCCGCTGGAGCCGACCAACGAATGGTACGCGATCGCCAAAATCGCCGGCATCAAGCTATGCCAAGCCTATCGCAAGCAATATGGCCGCAGCTATATTTCCGTCATGCCCTGCAACCTCTATGGACCCAACGATAATTTCGACCTGCAGACGAGCCATGTCCTGCCCGCCCTCATTCGCAAGTTCCACGACGCGAAAGTGGCCGGTCGGGACGAGGTCGTCGTGTGGGGCACCGGGACGCCGCTGCGTGAATTTCTGCATGTCGACGATCTCGCTCGGGGCGTCGTGTTCTGCCTCGATAATTACGACGGCTATGAGCATATCAATTGCGGGACCGGCTCCGAGGTGACGATTCGCGAGCTCGCGGAGACGGTGCAGCGCGCCGTCGGCTTTTCGGGCCGCTTGGTCCTCGATGCGACGAAGCCCGATGGGACGCCGCGCAAGCTGATGGATTCGAGCCGGCTTCGCGCGCTCGGCTGGACGCCGCAAATTTCCCTTGAGGACGGCATCGCCGACGCCTATCGATTCTTCCTCGCCAAGGAGAAATCGGCGGCCGTCCCTGTCCTCGATCCAGTCGGCTGAAGCGAAGCTGACGATCGGCGCGGCGGATGCACGCCATAGCGCGAGCATCCGCTTTTTCAGAGCCATAATGTGACGGGACGGCATTGCTCGGGTCTGAGCGACATGCGACGCCGCGCGCGATGTTTTTCGCCGGACGACCTTGCGCTGGTTACGGGCGTAGCTTTGTCATGAACAAGTTGACTTGATGAAATTTCAATATATTGAAAGGTAAAGTCAACGACTTGAGGTTTGCGTGTCGATAGTTGCATCAACCAGAAGTCTCGTCGCTTCGGCCTTTAGATCGATGAACATCGGCAAGTTCATCGGCCGCTTTCCCCGCAGTTTCGACATCGTCCCGCTGCTCGATATAGAAGCCGGTGCGGATGCCGCCGGCGAATGGAAAGTCACCGGCCTCGACCCGCAGCTCGATCTCGCCGGCTTCGGCGTGATTCCGCTCCCTCCCGGCGCTTATGCAATTCGCGCGATCGGCGGCACCGGGCTCGGTCAGCTCAACGAGGCCTCTTTCTACATCGATACGGGGTCGGGATTTTCCGAGGCGGAACGTCTCCCCATCCGCTTCTTCGAGGAACCGGATGGCGCCTTCACTGCCTATTGCCTCTTCGCCAAGCCCGTCATGCGCATTCGCTTCGATCCGGCCGACGGCTCGACGCCGGTCTTCTCGCTCCTCGGGCTCGAGTTCGATCTGACCGCCTCTGAGGAGCAGGCCGCTCGGCTTCGACGTGAAAGCGAACGGCGCGTCCGCCTGCTGATGAATCTGGTGCGCTTGCTACCGGAGACCGAGGGCGCCGGCGGCGCCGGCCGGGTCTGCAAAGCCTATCTCATGCATCTGCCGGACTTCGTCTCGCTGCGCGTCGCGGTCCCGCCCTATCACGCCGATCTCGCACACCGCTATCCAAAGGCCGAGTTCGTCGTCGTCACCGCCGACGACACCGCGCAAATGACGCAGCATCTCGAATGGTGCGACTGCTATTTCGATCCGCTGAATGCTCTGCGCCCAACCTATATTCCAAAGCATGTGCCGGTGCTCGCCTTCATTCACGATCTGCAGCACATGCATCATCCGACATTCTTCTCGGACGCGGAGAACGCCGCGCGTCTGCGCGAATATCGCTATGTCTTCGATCGCGCTGATGTGCTGCTCGCCAATTCGGAGTTCGAGCGCCGCAACTTCGAGACATTTTACGATGTCGATGCGGTGCGCGCGGTGCATTTGAGCGGCTTCATGGCCGAGGACTCGGGGCAGACGCGCGCGCATCTCGATAAAATTCGCGCCGAGAAGCCGGTGGACCGGCCCTATCTGATCTATCCGGCCGTGCCGTGGGTTCACAAGAATCACGAGATTCTGCTGCAGGCGATCGCCTTGCTGCACCAGCGCGGCGTCGATGTCCCGATCATGCTGACCAATGTCGGCGGCAAGAAGGATCGCGTCGAGCAGCTGACCGCCACCGCGCGCCAGCTCGACATTCCGGACCTGGTGCGGATCGAATCCTTCCTGCCCGAATCGACGCTGCTGCATTATTTCGTCTTCAGTGTCGGTTTGGTTTTTCCCTCGCTCTATGAAGGATTCGGCATTCCTCTCGTCGATGCGATGAAGCTCGGCGTCCCGGCGCTGACGGGAACCTCCTCCGCGATCACCGAGATCGGCGGCGACGCCTGCGCCTATTTCCAAAACGAGCGCAACGCCGTCGCCATGGCCGATGACATAGAGCGCTTTTGGCGCGACGATGCGCTGCGCCGAGACCTCGTCGAGAAAGGCTATGCGCGCGCCGAAATGTTCTCGTCGCGGAAAATGGCCGAGCAATTGACCGAGGTCGTCCAGCAGCTCGTCGATCGCAAAAAGAGCGAGGCCGCGGCGAATGTTCTGGCGCGCCGCCGCGTGAGGCGTCCGGCCGTGCTCGAGCGGCTCGCCGTGCTCGCGCTCTATCTCGAGCCGCTGGAGGCAGAGCAGATCGCCGCATTGCGGGAGATAGAGGACATAAATCTCTATCATGCGTCACTGTTCGGCGCGCAGGCGCAGGTGACGATCGGCGTCGACATCTCCTTGCTGCGCGATGAGGGGCTGCGCTCGCTATTCGCGACGGCGCGCCGCTTGATCGTGCTCGATTCGTCCAGGCCACGGGCGCGCGAGCGCGCGACGCTGGAGTTCAGCAATCGCTATAATGACGCCGACTACCATCTCATCACCACTCTGCCGCAAAACGCCACCGCCTATCGTGCGGATGTGATGGATGCGATTTTGATGGCGCTCGATCTCAATCCGTCGGCGACTTTCGCCGAGATCGATTCCGACGCGGTCAATGTGACGCTCGACCCGCCGCCCACGGAAATCGACGGCGTCCTGCAATATGAGAAGCGCCGCAAGAACGGCTTCGCCATCATCGACACGGTGATCCGTCGCGGCGGCTCGCTGAGCGACTTGCACAATGGCGATATCGCCTACCTCAGCGCTTTCTGCACCCGGGGAACGCGTCTGCGCTTTCCGGGCCGCTCCTCTTTCGCTGACGACTCTCGAGCCCGCGGTCATTGACAATGAGAATCGCAGATTTCCTCCTTCGACGCGGCGCGCCCGCGAACGCAGAAAGCGAAGCACCCACCTCCGAGAACGCGTACGAAGCGCTGCGATCCCCGATATCCGCATCCGAGACGCTGCGGAAAAGGCGGCGTGCCTACCCGATCATCGGCGTCGTCACGCCGGTCCGCAACCGGCGCGCTTGGACGCTCGGTTTCGCGCAGAGCATGCGGCGGCAGAACTACCCGTTCTTTCGCCTCTATTTCGTCGATTCGGGCTCGACCGACGGCACGCCGCAAGCGCTGCGCGCGCTCGGCGCGAGCGAGATCGTCGTCATCGACGATCCCGATTGGCACTATTGGACAGCGGCGACCAATTCCGGCGTGAAAGCCGCGCTAGACGACGCCTGCGACTATATTCTTACGCTCAATGACGACGCGATACTTCCCGATGATTTCCTCGCCGATATCGTCGAAGGCGCGCTCGACAGCGGCGCTCCTATTGTCGGCAGCGTGATCTCATACGCCAATGAGCCAGGCCGCCTCTGGGGCGTCGGCGCTTACAATGATTGGGAGAGCGGCGCCTTCGTGCAGACGGGCTTCGCCAATGTCCATGAGGACGCGCTCGATGCGAAGGAGCGAGTCGGCGTCGACTTGATCGAGGTCGATTATCTGTGCGGCAATGGTACGCTCGTTCACAAATCCGTCTTCGAAAAGATCGGTCTCTACGAGCAGCGCAACGCGCCCCATTATCATGCGGACAGCGAATTCACCATGCGCGCCGAGAAGGCCGGCCTGCGGCGCCTGATCGCGCTACGTGCGCGACTCTACAACCGCTTCACGGTCGATGGCGACGGCCCCTTTTCGAAGAAGAATATGAAATTCTTCTCGTTGCGCTCGGCCAATTTCGTGCGCCCAATCCTGCATATTCTGAACGAATATTGCCCGGCGCAACACCGCACGCGCGCTTTTGTTTTCTATTATGGCCGCTATCTCTCGCTCTTCGACGCACGCACGCGATCCAAGCTGCTGCGCGCCGTCAAATTCATGACTCTGTCAGTCGAAGAGCGGAAAGCTTTCGTCCCGCGGCTGACGCCGCCCGTCGATCCGGCTTTTCTCGCCTGCGACGATCTCGACATTCTTCTGTCTCTGCCGGTCTTCGAGTTTGTTCTGCTCTCCTACGGCCATCTGCTTCAGCGCGGTTGCAGCGACAATGAGCTGCGCAGCTATGCGCATGCGATCGGCGCCGGAAAATCGCGCGAAGCGGTCATTTTGGAGTTCACCGGCTCGGAGGAATATCGCAATCGGCCCGATCGCCCGCTGATGGCGGAGCTGGACATTGCGCTCTCTGCGCCGCGCTTCGGCCGCGCCCTCGTCGACGCCGAGCAGGACCTGTCGGATTCGCAATTCACGCTGGCGTTACTGGTGGCGGCGCGGGGCGGCATTCCGGAGCGCAGCGCTTTTTTCGACGCGCGTCGCCTCATCGAGGCGAAAGGACGCGCCGCCCTTGTCGAGGAGCTCGGCGCGCATTTCGACGGCGCGGCTTCGCGGAGCTTTGAGGCTTTGTCCGAGACGGTCGTGAAGGTCGCGGCGGTGGCGCCCGCCTCGGAGGATGCGATCGTCGTCTATGGTAATATCGACGTTCTCTGCATGGCCGCCGCCGATCCGCGAGCGCGAACCGGCGTCCATCGCTATGTGAAGAATGTCATGAGCGAGCTGCGGCGCGATCCCCGCGTCGACCTGCGCGTCTTCTATTCGCAATCTCTGCGGTCCGAGTGGAGCAAGCTCGTCGAGGCCGAGCCTCATTGGCTTGAGTGCGAGGCGCATCAGAAAGACGCGATCGCGGCGCACGCCATCGTGCTGCTGCCCTATTTTCCAGCCGAAGCCACGCCGGCGCGCTTCGCCGCTCTGCCGCAGAGTATAATGGTGCATGATCTGTTTCCGATGGAGCGGCCGGAGTGGTTCAGCGCGGAGGCCGTGTCTACCTTCCGGCGCCAGCTGCGTCAGCTACTGACGGTGGACCATATTTTCTGCAACTCACGCGCGACCCAACAGCAGTTGCAGGGCGCATTGCCGACGCTGCGCGCCACGACCTCGGTCGCTCATCTCGCAGCCGATGAAAACACCCGGACCACGCGGCGCGAGCTACGCAAAATTGTCGATCTCCCACGTAGCGCACGCTACATGCTCTGCGTCGGCACGATCGAGCCGCGCAAGAATCTGCTCAACGCCCTCGCCGCCTTTGCGCTTCTCGCCAATCGCCCGGAGGTTCGCGATCTGCATATGTTGATCGTCGGCGAGGAGGGATGGAAGGTCGATCTCGCCGAGCTACAACAGACTGCTGCCAATGCGACGAAGCGGGTACATTTTCTCGGGCGCGTGCCGGACGAGGATCTCTGGACGCTCTATGAAGGCGCGATCTGCTCCGTTTTCCCCTCGCTCGCCGAGGGCTTCGGTCTCCCGATTCTGGAATCCTTCGCCTGCGGCACGCCGGTCGTCACCTCGCGCGGCTCGAGCACAGAGGAGATCGGCGGCGACGGCGCTATGCTGGTCGACCCGCTCGATCCATCGGATATCGCCACGGCAATGTTGCGTCTTGCCATCGATACGACAGAGCGAAGGCGACTGAAGGCGGAGGCAGTACGCCGCGCGCAAGAATTTTCCTGGTCGCGCTGCGCCTCCGCCCATATCGCGGAGTTCGAGCGCCTGACGATAAAGCGACGATAGTGCCTCGTCGCGCGGCGCCTTGTTTTAGAGTCGGACTCGAAATGTTTACGTTTTGGCTCAACGCCTTGCGATGCGTCGCGTGAGGGTGCGGACGTTGGCGAAGAGCACCCATGCAACGGCGTTGGCGATTGTGGCTTCGAAGTCTTTGGCGAGGCGTCGGCAGCATCCCAGCCAAGCGGAGGTTCTTTCGACCACCCAGCGACGCAGCAGCAATTCGCAGCCTTTGGCTTTGTCCGAACGCTTGATGATCTCCAACGTCCACGAGCCGTTGCCTTTCAGCGCGGCGCGCAACTTGTCCCCGGCGTAGCCGCCATCGGCGAACATGTGACGCAGCCACGGATAGAGCGAACGGATCGAAGCGAAAACGCGCGGCGCTCCGTCACGATCCTGAACGTCGGCTTCGCGCACGACGAGACCAACGAGATTTCCTTGCGTGTCGGTGACGATGAGGCGCTTGCGGCCGTTGATCTGTATCCCTCCGGCGTGGCTTTCAAGGCGATATCACATAAACTCGATACAGGCGCATTGACGCCACGCAGGCTGATTTCAAGCGGCCGTCGTCACGGACTTCCACTCTGCCATCGCCCTGAGGCGATGCAGACGGACGGCAATGGCGGAACACCTGGAAGGTCTGGATGGAACGAAGAGATTGCGGACTGCCGAGAAGAGGTCGACGAAATGTTGTAGCCCTCGCCATGATCGAAACTCCTGCATCACTCGCTCGCGCTTTCGTAATGGGACATGGGAGTTTTCTGCGCGATTGTTCAAATCCTTGTGCGATCGATGCTCGACGCGCGGCATGATCTTCCGGCGCGCCACGGCATCGGAACCGAGCTTGTCGGTGACTATGCGCCGTGGGCGACAGCCCTGCTTGTGAAGAAGGCGTTTCAGCAATCGCTGAG
>NZ_JBQUZK010000031.1:0-1324 GCF_056313885.1 Methylosinus sp. DMC45 | reverse complement strand
GGTATGACTCACCCACATAGGTAACAAAACAGTTCAAGCACATAGGTAACAGTTTTTAACTGGCAAGGGTCGATTCCGAGGATCTGACCATGCCGTGGCGAGAGCTGAAACCTATGGACCTGAAAGTGATGTTCATTGCTGACTACCTGTCTGGCCGTCTCAATTTCAGCCAACTCTGTGCAGCTCACAGCATCAGTCGCAAGACTGGATACAAGTGGGTGGCCCGCTACAACGCGGACAGCATTAATGGTTTGGCTGAGTGCAGTCGCAAGCGGCACTCTCAAGCTCAGGCTGTGCCGTTTGCAGTCAAAGAGGCCATTGTTGAGCTGCGCCAACAAGGGCAAACCATACCGGGCCCGAAAAAGATCCAGACAGCCCTGAGTGGACGGTTTCCAGATCAGCCACCGCCGTCCAAAACCACGATCTATAACGTGCTTAAAAAGGCGGGGCTCGTCGAGCCTCGGCGCTTGCGCCAACGTGTCGCCCTCTATCCCAAGCCACTTCAGAAAGCCGAGCTTCCCAATCAGCTTTGGAGTGCCGATTACAAAGGCCAGTACCTGACAGGAAACGGTGTCTGGTGTTACCCCTTGACGGTGATGGATCACGCCAGTCGCTTTCTATTGGCTTGTGAAAGCATGCCGAGCACGACGTTCAAAGATGCCAAGGCTACCTTTGAGCGGCTATTCAAGATGTACGGAATGCCCGAGCGGATCCGTACTGACAACGGTGTCCCTTTTGCCAGCGGTGGGCGCGCAGGGTTGTCGCAGTTGTCGATCTGGTGGGCTCACCTGGGCATCATTCATGAGAGGATTGAGCCTGGGCGACCTGAGCAAAACGGACGGCATGAACGCATGCACCGCACGCTTAAAAGTACGCTGCCAAGACCGCCGGAAATTGAATGGGAAGCCCAGCAGAAGCATTTTGACCTGTTCATGCAGCACTATAACCATGAGCGTCTTCATGAGGCTTTGGGGCAGAAAACGCCGGGATCTTGCTACACAAGCTCGTCACGGGCCTTTCCGAGAAAACTACCGGAGATGAAATATCCAAGCCATGTTGAGACGTACCAAACGGACTCAAACGGGGTGGTGAACAAGGGACGACTCAGAATCTATGTCGGCTATGTCCTGAAACATCAGATGGTCGGATTGGCGAGCATCAGCGAGGGTATTTGGGACATCATCTTTGGGCCTGTTCTACTGGGCCGCGTTGATGTACGAGACGCTAAGGATGGTTATCTGACGCTCAAGACAATCAAAAATTAGTGATCGGGTGTTACCTATGTGCCTGAACTCTTCTGTTACCTATGTGGTTGATCCCTTCA
>NZ_JBQUZK010000030.1:0-8297 GCF_056313885.1 Methylosinus sp. DMC45 | reverse complement strand
TCCCTACCGCGATCTCTTCAAGCTGGCTGGTTCTCGTCATGGAAATGCGAGAGACGCTGGCGCGCAATCTGAGGAAACATCGACGGGCGCAACGCCTGTCGCAGGAGGAGCTCGGCCATCGAGCCGAGCTGGACCGCACCTATATCAGCTCGATCGAACGCTGCGTCTATTCGGCGACGGTCGACGTCGTCGGTCGCCTCGCCGACGCTCTCGGAATTCCGGCGCTCGAGCTTCTGAGGCCCGCGAGCGAAACTGCGGAGGCGAAAGCGTCATCCGCGACATTGGCTGCAAGCGCGAGTACGAAGGCGCCGCCCAAGAAAGCCGCGAAGCCGTCTCGCAAAAGCGAGGGGCCGGCGCAAAGGCGGGTCACTGCTCGAAAGAAGCCGGGTCCATAGCCGAACGACCATGGACCCGAGCAACGAGGATCACATCGGCGAGACCGCTGCTTCCGGCGATGCCAGCCGGGCGATATCTGCGAGCGCCGAGCGCAGTTCCGGCCAGGGAAATTCCGCATCTGTCGGGCTCGGCTCGCCGAGCTGAATGAGGATGGCGAGCTTGGCCGCGACACCCGGCAGGCTGGCGGCTTTCGTCTTCGGGACCGAAGCCACAAAATCGCGCTCCTTGCCGAGAGCGGCGCGGAGTTCAACGTCCACGGCGTCGAAGCCAAGCGTCGCCGCCGCCTCGTTCCATCGCTTTTGCTGTTCGTCGAACGCCGCGATCAGCGCTTCTCTCTCGAGCGCCGGCATGTTCGCGACCAGCTCCTCGATCTCGTCGACCGATTGAGCGATTTTCGGCTCCGCCTCGCCGGAAAGGCGGATCGCGACCTCGGGGATGCCGACCGAGTGAATGAGCTTCTTCTCGATGCGTTGCCACTGGCGCGTCAGCGCGACGACCTGAGTGTGATTGGCTTGCCAGTTCCACCAGAGCTGCAGCGCAGGGTCGGACGGCGCCCGTCCAGTCGTCTTCCCGGACGGCAAGGCGCCGGTTCCTCGCAAAATGGCGCGCCAGCTAACGGCAGGCGGAGTCGTGCTATCTTCAGAATCAGCCATGATCCAAGCTCCAGTCAAGCGTGGGTTGTGGTCAGGCCGGGCGGGATGTTCCACCATCCCGTTCGGCCGCTGCTCATGAAATTGCAGCAGGGAGAAGGTAAGCCGGCGAGAACGTTTTAGCAACGTATATTGGAAACACAGTCGTTCATAGCCTTGCGCCGCAAAGCGGTCGGGCTGTTCGCGACGGCGCATCGATTACGGAGGAAACGGGTCCGTTCGCCGAAAAACCCATAGCGCGCAAAGCGATAGCCGCTCGATCGGCGGCCTTGAAAAGGCCATTTATTTTCAATGAAGTAGAGATCATTAGAGCGGTCGACGGCGTCATCGTCGGCATGTCCGATTCTGGAAATCAGCTTGTGAAACCGGGCTTTTCAGGTGAATTCGGAGCTTCGAGATCTGAAATGGGCTCTTGTCGCCTCGCGGCATCGAAGCCTTCGGCAAGCGGCGGAGACGCTGAACACGCGTCAATCCACCCTCAGCCGTCGATTGCATGATCTCGAATGTGAGCTCGGCGTGGATTTGTTCGAGCGCACGACCGGTGGAACGAAGCTCACGCCGGTCGGTCGCGAATTTCTGGATGCGGTGCGGCCCATCGTCGATGAAGCGGACCGCCTCTTCCTCACATTCAAAACGCGACGCAATGGCGGACGCAGGCCATTGCGAATAGGGATTTGCTCGTCGCTTTCGGCCGGCAATCTGCGGGAGACGCTCGCGGAGTTGTGCCGCCAGATCGCGGATGCGGACATCCTCCTGGTCGACGGCACCAAGGTGGGATTGCTCGGCGAGGTCGCCGCCGGCGCGATCGACGTCGCCATACTGACCTCCGGCGGCGGAAGGTGGAATGATCGCGTTTTGCCGCTCTGGGGCGAACGCGTCGTCGTCGCCGTTCCGGAACATCACCCGCTCAATCGGCCAGCGATCAAATGGCGGGAACTTTGCGACAATCGGATATTGCTGACGCGGAGCGGCGTCGATTCCGAGCTCGAGCATTTGCTGAGCGTGAAGGCCGGCGGCTCGGGTGCTCTGCGTATCAGCTATCAGGATGTCAGCCTCGACAGGCTGTTGAGCCTCGTCGGCGCCGGCTATGGCGTCGCGCCGCTGCTCGAAGGCGCCGTTGGTTTCGTCTGCCCCGGAGTGGCCCATCGCGAGCTGCATGGCGACTGTGGGCAAATGCGGCTTCAGTTCGCGGCCTATTGGAAAGAGACGAACAGCAATCCGATGCTGCAACCGTTTCTCGATCTGTTGCGCGCCCGCTATCCCGACCTTTCGGTTTCCGCGACGGGTTGAGGTTTAGGCCCTGTCCGAGTCTTCGCGAAGGCTCTGTCTGTCGCGATGAAGCGCTGAAGCATCGGGACAATCAGCTTGAGCGGATCAGAGATGGTCTGCCCATTGGCTCTGCCAAGCGCGTCCGCATAGGCGGCGAGATCGCGATGCAGAGAGGCTGGAATCTCGACGGTGATTTTTACCGGCTTGTCGTCCGCGAGCGGACCGAGCTTCAGTTTCGTCACGGCGCCATTCCTTCCTTGTATGGAGCCAATAGGAGATCCCGCGTCACGAGCACACGGACGGGGAAGCCCGGCCGGATGGTGAGAGTGGGCTGGACATTGAGCTGGCGTTGAACGAGCAACTGACCGGTCTGACTCGCGCTGTTAGAGCCGCCGCGGCGGATCGCCTGGATGAGGCTGCTATCGCTGTTCGTCGTTCCGGCTTCGGCGCCGACGCTGAGCAGCGTCGAGAGCGCGGCTCCCTTGATCAGCATGTCCCAATGATTGTCGATCTCGTCCTCGAGGCCGGCATAGCCGGCGGCGTCGGCGCCGGGCTGCCGCTCCAGCACGATCGAGGTTCCATTGGGCATGATGAGCCGAGTCCAGGCGAGGAGCACGCGCTTTTGCCCATAGGCGACGGAGCTGTCGTATTGGCCGATCAGCTTCGCCCCCTGGGGGATGAGCAAAAATTTCCCTGTCGGACTGTCGTACACGGCTTCGGTCACCTGGGCGGTGATCTGTCCCGGCAGATCGGAGCGGAGGCCGGTGATGAGCGCGGCCGGAATGACAGTGCCGGCCTGGACGACGTAGGGCGATGCAGGCTTGGCGAGCCGATCAGGACTGACGGTTCGCCGATCGGTCGATGCAGTCAGAAAAGCCGTTTTGCGATCCTGCATGTTCTGGGCAGAGCCGGCGTCGACAGAAGGCGGCGCCGCGACTCCGGCGTCGGCCGCGGAGATCGCGGTCGGAGCGATCGGAGTGCTCGGCCTCTCGCGCTCACTCGTCTGAGCAAAGAGCCGGCTCACGCGCGCGGCCTCACCTTCCTGCGCGCGGCGCTGCGCCTCGGGGTCGGACGCCGATGCGCCGACGATCGTCGTATTGCCGGCCGCGCCAGCATTCAGAATGGGCCGGCCGAGATCGCCCGGCAGAGGCGGTCCGAGCGGCGGCGCCGGGCGTGGCAATCCGGTGTAGTCTTTGGGCAAATTGGCGAGGCCGTCGGCGGCAGGATGATTCTGCGTGTTGTAGAGTTCCTGGGCCGCGCCACTCCTGTCGCGGGGCTGCAGCGCGTAACCGAGCGCGGCGGCGATCGCGAGGGCGGCGACGCTCGCCATGCCGATCAGCACCTTGCGCGACAGCCGCGTCACGCGCGGGCGTTCGCTTCGCAGTCGAATGTCCGGCGTGATCGGCGGCGATGAGCCGAACTTATCGTCATTCGCGTTCGGCGTCATGACCGCGGCCTTCCGTCGGTGCGGACGATGCGCACGCGGCGCTCGCTGTCCGCGTCGCCGAGGCGGAGCTCGGCGGCGGCGAAGAGGCGATCGACGACGTAGTAGTTGCGGCTCACGCGATAATTGACCAGCTCCGATCCGCCGGCCGGACCGACGACAAAGAGCGGCGGTGTTTCGCCCTGGCGGATGCCGGTCGGGAATTCGATATAGACCTTCGATCCATCGTCGAAGGCGCGCAGCGGTCGCCAGGCCGGACTGTCGCCCTGGATCGCGTAGCGGAAATTCAGCGCGGAAACGTCGACGCCCGTCGCGATCGGCGCGGCGGACTCCGTAGTGGCGTTTTGCCGGCGCAAGGCGATGAGCTGGTCTTCCGGATATTGCCAGGAGACCGAGGCCATATAGGTCTTCTCGGTCGATCGCAGCTCGAGCAGATAGGTACGCCGATCGGTGTTGACGACGAGATTGGTGACGAGATCTGGCCGCGTCGGTTTGACGAGAATGTGGATCTTTTTGCTCGCGCCTGCGCCGCTCTCCGTGTCGCCGATGATCCAGCGCACGGTGTCGCCCGCAGCAACCGGCCCGGAGCCGACGAGCTGCTCGCCCTCCTGGAGGGCGACGTCAGTAATCTGTCCCGGAGCGGCGTAGACCTGATAGAGCGCGCCGCCTGAGAAGGGATAGACCTGCACGGCGTTGATGAAACCGTCGCGCACCGGCTGCACGCGGGCGGCGGCGTTGGCTTGGTTGACGCGCACGGCCGGATCGGCGGGTTCGGGCGGCGCCTTGCCGGCGTGCAGCGGCTTCAATTGGCCCGGCAAGGGAAGCGGCTTGGCGAGGGTGACGATTTTCACCGGGGCCGGCGGATCGGCGGAGAGCTGCGCCGGCGCGGCGTCGTCGTAATCGATATCCGGCGGAATGAATTTCGCACATCCGGCGAGCGACGCGGCGGAGAAGAGCAGAGCAGCAAAGCCAGTTTTACGGAAAGATGCGTTTCCGTCTTTCCGGAACTGCAAGTACACGGTGATGCGCGAAGCCGGATCGCCGGCTTTCAGGAAATTCGGCCGGGTCATTGTCCGAGCTCCTTGGACCAGTTGATGGCGTTGACGTAGACTCCGAGAGGATTCTTGCGGAGGCGATCGGCGTCGGTCGGCGGCTGGATGACGATGGTGAGGATCGCCGTCCATCGCGTGGTGTCGGCGAGCGCGCCGTCCTGATATCGGCGCTCGATCCAGGCGACGCGGAACGAGTCGACAGAGGCGCGGATGACGCTGGAGACGTCGACGGCGATCTGCTGCTTGCCGAGCTTGGCGAAGGGGTCGTTGGCGCGCGCATAGTCGTTGAGCGCAGCGGCGCCGGCCGTCGTCGTGAAGTCGTAGGCCTGCAGCCAGCTCTGGCGAACGACGACCGGATCGGCCGGAGCGGCGCGCACATCCTTGATGAAGCGGGCGAGATACCAGGCGATCTGCGGATCGGACGGCGTGTAATCGGCGATCGCCGGCGCGACCGCGCGCGCCTCGCCGAGCCGGTCCATTTGAACGACCCAGGGGACCACGGTCCCATGCGTCGATTGCCAGACTAGGCCGGCCGCCAGACCGCAGGACAAGAGCAGCGAGCCGAAAGCCATCAGCCGCCAGTTCTTCGCCTGGACGCGCGCGGAGCCGATGCGCTCGTCCCAGGCCTGGGCGGCTCGCTGATAGGGCGTCTCCGGTTCGGGCGTGCGGCCATAGCGCACCGAGGCGCGTCGTAACATGGTCTATTCCTGTTGTGAGAGATCGACGGAATGGCCGCCGCCGTGGCTGTCGCCGGACTGAATGACATGCGCGGCGGTCGTCGCGCCGTGGCTCGCGAGTTGATTTCGCTTCATGCGCCGCGCCCAGGCGGGCGGCGCATTTCCCGCCGGAGCGCCGGTCGCGCCGTCGCCGACCGGGCCTGTGGTCGACGAGCCGCCCGTCGCGGCGAAGGCGGCGCGCGCGCCGGCGGAATAGTTCTCGGCCAAGGAGTTCGTCGCGCGAGCGGCTGCGCGGCGGAAGGGAGCCGCTGCGCCGGCGCCCGCCGCTCGGCCGACGCCGGCGAGCCCAGCGGCGACAGCCGAAGGCCCGGACTCGTCGACCGAGCCGAGCGCATAGGCGGAAACGGCCCCGCCGGCGAGCCTCGCGCCGCCGCGCGCGGTGGCGGCGGCTCCCGAGGCGGCGGCTGTCGCTCCCCTCCCGGCGAGGCCGAGCGCGGCGCCTCCGAGCATTCCGGCGCCCGCGACGGCGAGGCCGGTTCCGACCGCCGCGCCGGCGCCGAGCTGCGGCGCGCCGGAGACGAGGCCGGTCGCGATGCCGGGACCGAATATGCCGAGTCCGAGCATGGCGAGAGCGGCGAGCACGACGGAGAGCGTCTGCTCGATCGTCGGCTGCTCGCCGCCATAGCTCGTTGTGAATTGCGAGAAGAGTCCCGAGCCGATTCCGACGATGACGGCGAGCGTCATCACCTTCACGCCCGAGGCGACGATATTGCCGAGCACCTTCTCGGCGAGAAAAGCGGTCTTGTTGAAGAGCGCGAAGGGGATGAGCACGAAGCCCGCGAGCGTCGTCAGCTTGAACTCGATGAGCGTGACGAAGAGCTGCACGGAGAGAATGAAGAAGGCGATGATGATCAGCAGCCAGGAGATCATCAGCACGGCGATCTGAACGAAATTGGCGAAGAAGGAGGCGTAGCCCATCATTTGGCTCGCGGTGTCGAGCAGCGGCTGACCGGCGTCGAGGCCGACCTGGGCGAGACGGCCGGGCCGCAGGAAATCGGCGGTCGACACCGACGAGCCGCCGGCCTTCAGGCCGACGCCGGCGAAGCTATTGAACGCGACCGCGGAGAGCTTGTTGAAATTGGTGATGAGGAAAGCGAAAAAGCCGATATAGAGCGTCTTCCGCACGAGCCTCTGGATCACGTCCTCGTCGGCGCCCCAGGCCCAGAACAGGCCGGCGAGCGTGATGTCAATCGCGATCAGCGTCGAGGAGAGATAGGCGACGTCGCTTTTGAGCAATCCGAAGCCGGAATCGATATAGGTCGTGAAAGTGTTCAGGAAGGAATCGATGACGCCGATGTTCATGGCGCGGCGCCTTTCGATGTAGCTGCGGCCGGCGCGGCCGTGGGAGGCGTCGGCCGCGCCGGCCTGCCGAAGAAGCGGCGGCGGTTCTCCGTCCAGACCGCATCACAGCGCTGATCTTCGGCATCCTGAAGGCCAAGCGCGCCGCAGCGGCGCAGCTCGGCGGACAGATCGTCTGGTTCGTCGGCAAAGGCCGCGCCGGCGTCACGGACGACTGGCGCGGGCGCATCGAGATCGATCGCCGATAGCATCGCGCCCGATGTGGCGATCAGAATGAGGATCGCGCCGGCGCGCCATATTTCCCGTCGCCACATGACCGCGCCTCAATTGCCGTGGAACATGGTGACATTGCCCGGCTGATAGCCGGAGCGCGTCGAAAAGCGCCGATATTGCTCCTGTCCTTGCGACTCGGCGGCCGTGATGCGCGATTGTTCGAGCGCATCGGCGCGACTCTTCGCGGCGACCACGGCGACGAGATCGGAGAGCTGCTGCGATTGCAGCGCGAGCAGCTGATTGCCGGCCTGCGCCGCCTGCAGCGCGCCGGTCGCCGTCTGGCTGGCCGAGGTCAGCGACGACATGGCGGAGCCGTTGCTCGAGATGTTGCCGACGACGCCGGCCTGCACTTTCAAGGAGTCCTCGAAGGCGGCGACGGAATTGCGCCAGCGCGTCTGCGCCGTGGCGATCAGTCCCGAGCCGGAGGCGCTGGTCGACGCCGAACCATAGTTGGTCGTGAAGGCGGATTCGATCTGCTGGACATTGAAGGCGATGTGCTGCGCCTGCGCGAGCAGCGACTGCGTCTTTTGGATGGTGGTCTGGAGCTGGCTCAGCGTCGAGAGCGGCAGGCTTGCGAGATTGCGCGCCTGATTGGTCAGCGTCTGCGCCTCATTGGCGAGGCTCTGGATCTGATTGTTGACCTGCTGCAACTCGCGCGCGGCGGTGAGCACGTTCTGCGAGAAATTGCTCGGATCGTAGACGACCAGCTGTGCGGGCGCGGGATCTGCGACGAAGAAGAGCGAGAGAGCCACGGCGGAGCACAAGCCCGCGCGGCGAAAAGAACGTGCGGCCATCAGGAAAACTCCAGATTGGTGAGGTCGGGGATGAGGTCGGCGGCCCATTCGAGGCCGCGCTCGACCAGCCACGCGCGGAGAAATCCATCCGACCCGTGCTCGGCGAGGATGCGCTCGATCGCAGCGTGATCGGCCTTGGAGGAAGCGGCGCAGAAGGCGAGGCCGATCGGTCCGAGCCCCAATTCGAAAAGGCGATTGCCGCGCCGCGATTGGCAGTAATAGTCGCGCTTGGGCGTCGCGCGGGCGATGATGTCGATCTGGCGATCGTTGAGGCCGAAGCGGCGATAGATCGCGGTGATCTGCGGTTCGATCGCGCGCTCATTCGGGAGGAAGATGCGAGTCGGACAGCTCTCGACGATCGCCGGCGCGATCGGGCTATTGTC
>NZ_JBQUZK010000029.1:0-8916 GCF_056313885.1 Methylosinus sp. DMC45 | reverse complement strand
TCCCTACCGCGATCTCTTCAAGCTGGCTGGTTCTCGTCATGGAAATGCGAGAGACGCTGGCGCGCAATCTGAGGAAATATCGACGGGCGCAACGCCTGTCGCAGGAGGAGCTCGGCCATCGAGCCGAGCTCGACCGCACCTATATCAGCTCGATCGAACGCTGCGTCTATTCGGCGACGGTCGACGTCGTCGGCCGCCTCGCCGACGCTCTCGGAATTCCGGTGCTCGAGCTTCTGAGGCCCGCGAGCGAAACTGCGGAGGCGAAATCGTCATCTGCGCCATCGGCTGCAAGCGCGAGCACGAAGGCGCCGCCCAAGAAAGCCGCGAAGCCAGCTCGTAAAAGCGAAGCGCCGGCGCAAAGGCGGGCTATTCGAAAGAAGCCGGGTCCATAGCCGAGCGACCATGGACCCGAGCAACGAGGATCACATCGGCGAGACAATCGCTTCCGGCGACGCCAGCCGGGCGATATCTGCGAGCGCCGAGCGCAGTTCCGGCCAGGGAAATTCCGCATCTGTCGGGCTCGGCTCGCCGAGCTGAATGAGGATGGCGAGCTTGGCCGCGACGCCCGGCAGGCTGGCGGCTTTCGTCTTCGGGACCGAAGCCGTGAAATCGCGCTCCTTGTCGAGAGCGGCTCGGAGTTCGGCGTCGACGGCGTCGAAGCCGAACGCCGCCGCCGCCTCGTCCCATCGCTTTTGCTGCTCGTCGAACGCCGCGAGCAGCGTTTCTCTCTCGATCGCCGGCTCGCTCGCGACCAACTCCTCGATCTCGTCGATCGATTGAGCGATTTTTGGCTCCGCCTCGCCGGAAATGCGGATCGCGACCTCGGGGATGCCAACCGAGTGAATGAGCTTCTTCTCGATGCGCTGCCACTGGCGCGTCAGCGCGACGACCTGAGTGTGGTTGGCTTGCCAGTTCCGCCAGAGCTGCAGCGCGGGGTCGGATGGCGCCCCTCCCGTCGTCTTCCCGGACGGCAGGGTTCCGGTTCCTCGCAGAATGGCGCGCCAGCTAACGGCGGGCGGAGTCATGCTATCTTCAGAATCAGCCATGATCCAAGCTCCTCTAAAGCATGGGTTGTGGTCAGGCCGGGCGGGATGTTCTCAGCATCTCGTTCGGCCGCTGCTCATGAAATTGCAGCCGAGAGAAGGTATGCCGGCTAGAACATTTTAGCAACGCATATTGGAAACGCAGGCGTTCATAACGTTGCGCCGCAGAGCGGTCGGGTTGCTCGGGACGGCGCATCGATTGAGGAAGACTCGGGTCCGTTCGCCGAAAAACCCATAGCTTGCAAAGCGATAGCCGTTCGATTGGCGGCCTTGAAAAGGCCATTTAATTTCAATGAAGTAGGGAGCGTTAGAGCGGTCGGCGGCGTCCCTGTCGCATCCGATTCTGGAAATCAGCTTGTGAACCGGGCTTTTCAGGTGAATTCGGAGCTTCGAGATCTGAAATGGGCTCTTGTCGCCTCGCGGCATCGAAGCCTTCGGCAAGCGGCGGAGACGCTGGACACGCGTCAATCCACCCTCAGCCGTCGATTGCATGATCTCGAATGTGAGCTCGGCGTGGACTTGTTCGAGCGCACGACCGGCGGAACGAAGCTCACCCCGGTCGGCCGCGAATTTCTGGATGCGGCGCGGCCCATCGTCGACGAAGCGGACCGCCTCTTCCTCACATTCAAAACGCGCCGCAATGGCGGAAGCAGGCCATTGCGAATAGGGATTTGCTCGTCGCTTTCGGCCGGCAATCTGCGGGAGACGCTCGCGGAGTTGTGCCGCCAGACCGCGGATGCGGATATTCTCCTGGTCGACGGCGCCAAGGTGGGATTGCTCGGCGAGGTCGCCGCCGGCGCGATCGACGTCGCCATATTGACCTCCGGCGGCGGGAGGTGGAACGACCGCGTTTTGCCGCTCTGGGGCGAACGGGTCGTCGTGGCCGTTCCGGAACATCACCCGCTCAATACTCGGCCGGCGATCAAATGGCGGGAGCTTTGCGACAATCGGATATTGCTGACGCGGAGCGCGTCGATTCCGAGCTCGAGCAATTGCTGAGCGTGAAGGCCGGCGGCTCGGGTAATTTGCGTATCAGCTATCAGGATGTCAGCCTCGACAGGCTGCTGAGCCTCGTCGGCGCCGGCTATGGCGTCGCGCCGCTGCTCGAAGGCGCCGTTGGTTTCGTCTGCCCCGGAGTGGCCCATCGCGAGCTGCATGGCGACTGTGGGCAAATGCGGCTTCAGTTCGCGGCATATTGGAAAGAGACAAACAGCAATCCGATGCTGCAACCGTTTCTCGATCTGTTGCGCGCCCGCTATCCCGACCTTTCGGTTTCCGCGACATCGGGTTGAGGTTTCGGACGCGTCCGAGTCTTCGTGAAGGCTCTATCGGTCGCAATGAAGCGCTGAAGCATCGGGACGATCAGCTTGAGCGGATCGGCGATCGTCTGCCCATTGGCTCTGCCGAGCGCGTCCGCATAGGCCGTGAGATCGCGATGCAGAGAGGCGGGAATCTCGACGGTGATTTTTACGGGCTTGTCGTCGGCGAGCGGACCGAGCTTCAATTTCGTCACGGCGCCATTCCTTCCTTGTATGGAGCCAATAGAAGATCTCGTGTCACGAGCACACGGACGGGGAAGCCCGGCCGGATGGTGAGAGTGGGCTGGACATTGAGCTGGCGTTGAACGAGCAGCTGCCCGGTCTGGCTCGCGCTGTTGGAGCCGCCGCGGCGGATGGCCTGGATGAGGCTGCTCTCGCTGCCTGTGGTTCCCGCTTCGGCGCCGACGCTGAGGAGCGTCGAGAGCGCGGCTCCTTTGAGAAGCATGTCCCAATGATTGTCGACCTCGTCCTCGAGGCCGGCATAGCCCGCCGCATCGGCGCCGGGCTGCCGCTCCAGCACGATCGAGGTTCCATTGGGCATGATGAGCCGTGTCCAGGCGAGGAGCACGCGCTTTTGGCCGTAGGCGACGGAGCTGTCGTATTGGCCGATCAGCTTCGCGCCCTGAGGGATGAGCAGAAATTTCCCCGTCGGACTGTCGTAGACGGCTTCGGTCACTTGCGCGGTGATCTGCCCCGGCAGATCGGAGCGGAGGCCGGTGATGAGCGCGGCCGGGATGACCGTTCCGGCTTGGACGACGTAAGGCGACGCAGGCTTGGCGAGCCGATCCGGACTGACGGTTCGACGGTCCGTAGCTGCGGTCAGAAAAGCCGCTTTGCGATCCTGCATGTTCTGCGCAGAGCCGGCATCTTCGGAGGGCGTCGCGATTGTACCAGCGTCGGCCGCGGAGATCGCGGTCGGAGCGATCGGAGTGCTCGGCCTCTCGCGCTCACTCGTCTGAGCGAAGAGCCGGCTCACGCGCGCGGCCTCACCTTCCTGGGCGCGACGTTGCGCTTCGGGATCGGACGCCGAGGCGCCGACGATCGTCGTATTGGCGGCTGCGCCAGCATTCAGAATGGGTCGGCCGAGGTCGCCCGGCAGAGGCGGCCCGAGCGGCGGCGCCGGTCGCGGCATTCCGGTATAGTCCTTGGGCAGGCTCGCGAGGCCGTCGGCGGCAGGACGGTTCTGCGTGTTGTAGAGTTCCTGGGCCGCGCCGCTTCTGTCGCGCGGCTGCAGCGCGTAGCCGAGCGCGCCGGCGATCGCGAGGGCGGCGACGCTCGCCATGCCGATCAGCACCTTGCGCGACAGCCGCGTTACGCGCGGGCGTTCGCCTCGCAGGCGTAGGTCCGGCGTGATCGGCGGTGATGAGCTGAACTTGTCGTCCTTCGACTCCGGCGTCATGATCGCGGCCTTCCGTCGGTGCGGACGATGCGCACGCGCCGTTCGCTATCCGCATCGCCGAGGCGGAGCTCGGCGGCCGCGAAGAGACGGTCGACGATGTAGTAATTGCGGCTGACGCGATAATTGACGAGCTCCGAGCCGCCGGCCGGACCGATGACGAAGAGCGGCGGCGTCTCGCCCTGGCGAATGCCGATCGGGAATTCGATATAGACCTTCGACCCATCGTCGAAGGCGCGCAGCGGCCGCCAGGCGGGATTGTCGCCCTGGATCGCATAGCGGAAATTCAGCGCGGAGACGTCGACGCCTGTCGCGATCGGCGCGGCGGATTCGGCGACCGAGTTCTGACGGCGCAAGGCGATGAGCTGGTCTTCTGGATATTGCCAGGAGACCGAGGCCATATAGGTCTTCTCGGTCGATCGCAGCTCGAGCAGATAGGTGCGCCGATCGGTGTTGACGACGAGATTGGTGACGAGATCTGGCCGCGTCGGTTTGACGAGAATGTGGATCTTTTTGCTCGCGCCTGCGCCGCTCTCCGTGTCGCCGATGATCCAACGGACGGTGTCGCCCGCGGCAACAGGGCCAGAGCCGACGAGTTGTTCGCCTTCCTGCAAGGCGACGTCGGTGATTTGCCCGGGCGCGGCATAGACCTGATAGAGCGCGCCGCCCGAGAAGGGATAGACCTGCACGGCGTTGATGAAGCCGTCGCGCACCGGCTGCACGCGGGCGGCGGCGTTGGCCTGATTGACGCGCAGGGCGGGATCGGTGGGTTCGGGCGGAGCCTTGCCGGCGTGCAGCGGCTTCAATTGGCCCGGCAAGGGAAGCGGCTTGGCGAGCGTGACGATTTTGACCGGCGCCGGCGGATCGGCGGAGAGCCGCGCCGGCGCGGCGTCGTCATAATCGATGTCCGGCGGAATGAATTTCGTGCATCCGGCGAGCGACGCGGCAGAGAAGAGCAGAGCAGCAAAGCCGGCTTTACGGAAAGACGCGCTTCCTCCTTTCCGGAACTGCATGTTCACGGCAATGTGCGAAGCCGGATCGCCGGCATTCAAAAAATTCGGCCGGGTCATTGTCCGAGCTCCTTGGACCAGTTGATGGCGTTGACGTAGACGCCGAGCGGATTCTTGCGGAGGCGATCGGCGTCGGTCGGCGGTTGGATGACGACGGTGAGGATCGCCGTCCAACGCGTCGTGTCGGCGAGCGCGCCGTCCTGATAGCGGCGCTCGATCCAGGCGACGCGGAACGAGTCGGTCGAGGCGCGAATGACGCTGGAGACGTCGACAGCGATCTGCTGCTTGCCGAGCTTGGCGAAGGGATCATTGGCGCGCGCATAGTCGTTGAGCGCCGCGGCGCCCGCCGTCGTCGTGAAGTCGTAGGCCTGCAACCAACTCTGCCGGACCACGACAGGATCGGCGGGCGCGGCGCGCACATCCTTGATGAAGCGGGCGAGATACCAGGCGATCTGCGGGTCGGACGGCGTGTAATCGGCCGTCGCCGGCGCAATCGCGCGCGCCTCGCCGAGCCGGTCGATTTCCACGACCCAGGGGACGACGGTACCGTGCGTCGATTGCCAGACGAGGCCGGCCGTTAGGCCGCAGGACAAGAGCAGCGAGCCGAAAGCCATCAGCCGCCAGTTCTTCGCCTGGACGCGCGCGGAGCCGATGCGCTCGTCCCAGGCTTGCGCGGCTCGCTGATAGGGCGTCTCCGGTTCAGGCGTGCGCCCATAGCGCACCGAGGCACGTCGGAACATGGTCTATTCCTGTTGTGAGAGATCGACGGAATGGCCGCCGCCGTGGCTGTCGCCTGACCGAATGACATGCGCGGCGGTCGTCGCGCCGTGGCTCGCGAGCTGATTGCGCTTCATGCGCCGCGCCCAGGCCGGCGGCGCATTGCCTGGCGGCGCGCTGGTTGTGCCGTCGCTGCCTACGCCTGTCGTCGACGAGCCGCCCGTCGCCGTGAAGGCGGCGCGGGCGCCGGCGGAATAGTTCTCGGCCAAGGAATTCGTCGCGCGAGCGGCCGCGCGCCGGAAGGGAGCTGCTGCGACGGCGCCCGCCGCTTTGCCGATGCCGGCGAGTCCGGCGGCGACAGCCGAAGGCCCGGATTCGCCGGCCGACCCGAGCGCATAGGCCGACGCCGCTCCTCCGGCGAGCCTCGCCCCGCCGCGCGCGGTGGCGGCGGCTCCCGAGGCGGCGGCCGTCGCTCCCCTCCCGGCGAGGCCGAGCGCGGCGCCTCCGAGCATTCCGGCGCCCGCGACGGCGACGCCGGTTCCGACCGCCGCGCCGGCGCCGAGCTGCGGCGCGCCGGAGATGAGGCCGGTCGCAATGCCGGGACCGAATATGCCGAGGCCGAGCATGGCGAGCGCCGCGAGCACGACGGAGAGCGTCTGCTCGATCGTCGGCTGTTCGCCGCCATAGCTCGTCGTGAATTGCGAGAAGAGTCCGGAGCCGATTCCGACGATGACGGCGAGCGTCATCACTTTCACGCCCGAGGCGACGATATTGCCGAGAACTTTTTCGGCGAGAAAGGCGGTTTTGTTGAAGAGCGCGAAGGGAATGAGCACGAAGCCGGCGAGCGTCGTCAGCTTGAACTCGATCAGCGTGACGAAGAGCTGCACGGAAAGAATAAAGAAGGCGATGATGATCAGCAGCCATGAGATCATCAGCACGGCGATCTGGACGAAGTTGGCGAAGAAGGATGCAAAGCCCATCATCTGGCTTGCCGCGTCGAGCAGCGGCTGGCCGGCGTCGAGGCCGACCTGGGCGAGACGGCCGGGCCGCAGGAAATCGGCGGTTGACACCGAAGAACCGCCGGCCTTGAGGCCGACGCCGGCGAAGCTATTGAAGACGATTCCCGAGAGCTTGTTGAAATTGGTGATCAGGAAAGCGAAGAAGCCGATATAGAGCGTCTTCCTGACGAGCCTCTGGATCACGTCCTCGTCGGCGCCCCAGGCCCAGAACAGGCCGGCGAGCGTGATGTCGATCGCGATCAGCGTGGAGGAAAGATAGGCGACGTCGCCCTTCAGCAGCCCGAAGCCGGAATCGATATAGGTGGTGAATGTGTTGAGGAAGGTATCGATGACGCCGACATTGTTCATGGCGCGGCGCCTTTCGATGCGGAGGGGGATGCAGAGGAACTGGCCGGCGCGGCCGTGGGAGGCGTCGGCCGCGCCGGCCTGCCGAAGAAGCGGAGGCGGCTCTCCGTCCAGACCGCCTCACAGCGCTGGTCTTCGGCATCCTGGAGCGCGAGCGCGCCGCAGCGGCGCAGCTCGGCGGAAAGATCGTCGGGACGGATGGCGAAGGCCGCGCCGGCGTCACGGATAATCGGCGCAGGCGCATCGCGGTTGATCGCGGAGAGCGTGGCGACCAATGTGGCGATCAGAATGAGGATCGCGCCAACGCGCCATATGTCCGCTGGTCCCATGGTCTCGTCTCAATCGCCGTGGAACATGGTGACATTGCCCGGCTGATAGCCGGAGCGCGTCGAAAAGCGCCGATATTGCTCCTGTCCCTGCGCCTCGGTCGCCGAGATGCGCGATTGTTCGAGCGCATCGGCGCGGCTCTTCGCCGCGACCACGGCGACGAGATCGGACAGCTGTTGCGATTGCAGCGCGAGCAACTGATTGCCGGCCTGCGCCGCCTGCAGCGCGCCGGTCGCCGTCTGGCTGGCGGAGATCAGCGACGACATGGCGGAGCCGTTGCTCGAGACGTTGCCGACGACGCCGGCCTGCACCTTCAACGAATCCTCGAAGGCGGCGACGGAATTGCGCCAGCGCGTCTGCGCCGTGGCGATCAGTCCCGAGCTGGAGGCGCTGGTCGATGCCGAACCATAGGTCGTCGCAAAGGCGGATTCGATCTGCTGGACATCGAAGGCGATGCGCTGCGCCTGGCCCAGCAGCGACTGCGTCTTTTGGATGGTGGTCTGGAGCTGGCTCAGCGTCGAGAGCGGCAGGCTCGCGAGATTGCGCGCCTGATTGGTCAGCATCTGCGCCTCATTGGCGAGGCTCTGGATCTGATTGTTGATCTGCTGCAGCTCGCGCGCCGCGGTGAGCACGTTCTGCGAGAAATTGCTCGGATCATAGACGACGAGCTGTGCGGGCACTGGTCTCGCGACAAGAGAGAGCGAGAAAGCCACGGCGGAGAACAGGCCCACGCGGCGAAAAGAGCGAGCGGCCATCAGGAAAACTCCAGATTGGTGAGGTCGGGGATGAGGTCGGCCGCCCATTCGAGACCGCGCTCGATCAGCCAAGCGCGCAGGAATCCATCCGGACCCTGCTCGGCGAGGATGCGCTCGATCGCGGCGTGATCGGCCTTGGAGGAAGCGGCGCAAAAAGCGAGGCCGATCGGTCCGAGCCCCAATTCGAAGAGGCGATTGCCGCGCCGCGATTGGCAGTAATAGTCGCGCTTGGGCGTCGCGCGGGCGATGATTTCGACCTGGCGATCGTTGAGGCCGAAGCGGCGATAGATCGCGGTGATCTGCGGCTCGATCGCGCGCTCATTCGGGAGGAAGATGCGAGTCGGACAGCTCTCGACGATCGCCGGCGCGATCGGGCTATTGTCGATGTCGGAGAGCGACTGCGTGGCGAAGACGACGGAGGCGTTCTTCTTCCGCAGGGTCTTCAGCCATTCGCGCAGCTGACGCGCGAAGGCAGGATCGTCGAGGACGAGCCAGCCCTCGTCGATGACGAGCAAGGTCGGCCGTCCGTCGAGCCGCTGCTCGAGTCGATGAAAGAGATAGGTGAGGGCGGCTGCGGCGGCGCCTGCGCCGATGAGACCCTCCGTTTCGAAAGCCTGGAAGTTCGAATATCCGAGGCGCTCCTCCTCGGCGTCGAGCAGCCGGCCGAAGGGGCCGCCGACGCAATAGGGCTGAAGCGCCTGCTTCAGGGCCGTCGATTGGAGGAGGACCGCGAGACCGGTGAGCGTGCGTTCACCGGGCGGCGACGAAGCGAGCGAGGTGAGCGCCGACCAGACATGCTCTTTGGCTGTCGGATCGATGACGGCGCCTTCCTTGGCGAGAATGGCGGCTGCCCATTCGGCTGACCAGGCGCGCTCCGCCGCATCATCGATCCGGGCGAGCGGCTGCAACGACACGCTGTCCTCGGAACCAGCCGACAGGCCGCCGCCGAGATCGTGCCAATCGCCGCCGCAGGCGAGCGCCGCCG
>NZ_JBQUZK010000028.1:0-9087 GCF_056313885.1 Methylosinus sp. DMC45 | reverse complement strand
AGCGGAATCATATGGGCGAGATTGAGCGTCGAGATCGGCGGCTGGCGGACATTGGCGTAGGCGTGACCGGGAAGAGAGCCGAGCCAGGCTTCGACCGCATTCACGCCTTCGGCTATGCAGGTGAAGTCGCGGCCCTGGATCGCCTTCTCGACGAGACGCAGCCTTTCCGTCGCGATCGCCGGGTCGTCGTCCCAGACGGCGACGGTGGCGGTGACATAGGCCTGGCCGACGTCATCCGCGCCGAGCTCCTGCAGCGCGACGTCGGCGTCGGCGGCCTTGTTCGCCGCGTCGGAGTCGACGAGGGTCGAAGCCTCGTTGGTCATCACCTCCTTGATGATGGCGGCGACGGATTTTCGCTTGGCGAACCACTGCCGCCGAATCTTCGTCAGCAGCCGAACGGCCTCGGTCTTGTCGAGCAGGATGGCGCGCGTCGACCAGCGATAGGGGAAGGCGAGGCGATTGAGCTCGTCGAGAATGCCGGGATGGGTCACGCTCGGAAAGCCGACGATGGTCAGAATGCGCAGATGCGCGTTTCCGAGCCGCGGCTCCAGCCCGCCGGTGAGCGGCTCATCGGCGAGCAGCGCGTCGAGATGCATCGGCGTCTCTGGGACGCGGACGCGCTGACGGCGCGTCGAGATCGTCGAATGCAGGAAGGTCAGCGTCTCGCCATCGTCGAGCCATTCCGCCTCGGGCATGAAGCTCTCGACCAATTGCAGCACGCGGTTCGAGCGGTCGACGAATCCTCGCAGCAGCTCCCATGGATCGACGCCGTCTTGCGCGCGGCCTTCATAGAGCCAATTCTCGGCGCGCGACGCGTCCTCCTCCGGCGGCAGCCAGAGGAGCGTCAGGAAATAGCGGCTCTCGAAATGCGCGCCCGCCTCCTCGAAGGCATTCTGTCGCTCGAGATCGACGAGCGCAGAAGCCGCATCGGGAAAGCGGTCGTGCGGATAATGTTGCGCCGGCACCCGATCGGCTTCGACGAAAATGGCCCAACCGGAGCCGACGCGGCGCAGCGCATTATTGAGGCGGGCCGTCACGCCGATGAGCTCGGCCAGCGTCGCGCTGTCGAGATCGGGGCCGCGGAAGCGCGCGGTGCGCTGGAACGAGCCGTCTTTGTTGAGAACGACGCCATCGGCGACGAGAGCGGCCCAGGGCAGGAAATCGGTGAGGCTCGTCGGGCGGCCGCGATATTCGGCGAGATTGAGCATCGGAGCCTCACACACCGAAATAAGCGGGATAGCGCAGGTGGCGGCGCACGACCTCGACGAATTGCGGATCGCGCTTGGCCGCCCAGACCGCGGCGCTGTGGCTGACAGCCCAGAACAGAGCGCCGGGAAGCCAAAGGCGAAGGCCGAGCGCGATCGCCGCTGCGAGTGTGCCATTGGCGATCGCGACCGCTCGCGGCGCGCCGCCGAGCAGGATCGGATCGGTCAACGCCCGATGCACGGGGACGAAGAAGCCGGGGACGTCCTCGGCGCTGTTGAAACCGCTCATCAGATCAGCGCTCCGCCGGAGAAGGAGAAGAAGGAGAGGAAGAAGGAGCTGGCGGCGAAGGCGATCGATAGGCCGAAGACGATCTGGATCAGCCGGCGGAAGCCGCCCGACGTGTCGCCGAAGGCGAGCGTAAGGCCGGTCACCGTGATGATGATGACGGAGATGATCTTGGCGACAGGACCCTGGATGGATTCGAGAATTTGGTTGAGCGGAGTCTCCCATGGCATCGACGAGCCCGAGGCGTGGGCCGAAGAAGACGTGATCACCGCGGAGGCGACGATGGCGGCGAGGGTGACGATGCGTCGGGCGAATCGGCGATGCGGAGCAAAGGGCGTCATGATCGGTCTCCTGCGACATGTGTAGCGATCGGAAGGACTCTGTAATCGCCGGTAGATGGATCGAGGCCGTCGACGGTCGCGAGGACGCTGTTCATGAGTCGGCGATCGTCGACTGGCTCACGCGCGCGGTGCGGCCTGGCGTTCGTCTCGTGTCGATCTGCTCGCCGCGCGCGCCGGCCTGCTCGACGGCCATGACTGCACGACTCATCACGCCTGCGTCGCCGAACTCGCGCGCCTCGCGCCTGCGGCGCGCGTCCGCGAGAATGGCCTCTATGTCGAGGACGGGGAGCGCTTCACCAGCGCCGGCGTGACGGCGGGCGTCGACCTCATGCTGCACATCGTCGCGCAAATGGCCGGACATGCGACGGCGCTCGCCGTGGCGCGCCATCTCGTCGTCTATCTGCGGCGCGGCGGCGACGATCCGCAGCTCTCGCCCTGGCTCGAAGGCCGCAATCACATCCACCGCGTCATTCACCGCGCGCAGGACGCCATCGCCGCCGAGCCGTCGCGCGAGTGGTCGGTCGAGGCGCTGGCGCGTGAATCGGCGACGAGTCCGCGTAATCTCTCCCGCTTGTTCAACGCGCATGCGGGTATGAGCGTCACCGATTATGTGAACCGCATGCGCGTCGCGCTGGCGCGGGAGCTTTCGGCCGGCTCACGTCTCGACATGGAGACGATCGCCGAACGCACCGGCTTCGCCTCCCGGTCACGACACTCCTGCGGGATTATCACGAGACGGAGCATCGAAATCGCGTCGTGGGCCGATCGGAACGACGCCGCTCGGATTCAGCCAGGGATGGCTGCCATAATAATGGCCCTTGATGTGACCGAAATCGACGGTCGGGCGGATCGCCGGGTGCTGGTAGAGCGCCCGCGTATAGCGCCAGAGAGCGGGATAATCGACGAGCGCCCGCAAATTGCACTTGAAGTGGCCGTAATAGACCACATCGAACCGCACCAGCGTCGTGAACAGCCGGATGTCGGCTTCGGTCAGCCGCTCGCCGACGAGGAAACGTCGGGTCTCAATGCGCTGCTCGAGCCAGTCCAGCGTCTCGAAAACATCCGCGACCGCGGCCTCATAGGCCGCCTGCGTCGCGGCGAAGCCGGCGCGATAGACGCCGTTGTTGAGGCCGGCGTAGACGCGCTCGTTGATGGCGTCGATCTCGCTGCGCAGCTCGGCTGGATAATAGTCGCCTTCCGCCGCGCCTATGCGATCGAAGGCGCTGTTGAACATCCGCAGAATCTCTGCGGATTCGTTGGAAACGATTTGGCGGCTGTCCTTGTCCCAGAGCACCGGAACGGTTACGCGCGAGCTGCAGTCCGGCTCGGACAATGTGTAGAGCTGATGCAGCCATTGCACGCCATTCACGGTGTCTGGGATGACGCCCGGGCCGGGCTGGAACGACCAGCCGTCCTCCCCCATCAGCCAATGCGCGACCGAAAGGCCGACGAGCTCTTCCAGGCCCTTCAGTCGGCGCATGATGAGCGTGCGATGCGCCCAGGGGCAAGCGAGCGAGACATAGAGATGATACCGGCCGGCTTCGGCCGGAAAGGCGGGCGCCTTGTCGGCGTCGTTCAGGCCGATCCAATCGCGGAATATGGAGGTTGGGCGCCGCAGCCGGCCGTCCTCGAGGAGCTTCTCGACGCCGCCGCGCCGCCACTGGCCGGCGATCAGCTCACCCATGGACCTTCTCCTTCATCGCAGCGCGGATCATAGGCGCGACCTTTGCGCCGAGAAGCTCGATCGAGCGGCTCATCGCATTGGCATTCAGCATCGCCGAGCTCATTTGAAAGGTGAGCCGCGAAACGCCGCCCAGCGCCTCGTTCGCTGCGAGCGCACGCCGGGCGACAGTCTCCGGGTCGCCGATCAGAAAGGCGCCATGGGGCGAGCACATCGCCTCGAAGCCGGCGCGCGTGACGGGCGACCAACCTCGTTCACGGCCGATCTCTGTGAACATGTAAGCCCATCCTGGGAAGAAAGCGTCCCTGGCGGCCTGGTCGGTGTCGCCGACGAAGCCCATTGCGTGAACGCCGACCTGGAGCATCTCGTCCGCATGGCCGGCGCGACGGCCCGCCTGCCGATAGAGATCGACGAGCGGGCGGAAGCGCCGGAAGTCGCCGCCGATGATCGCGACCATGAGCGGCAGGCCCAGCGCTCCGGCGCGGATGAAGGATTGCGGCGTGCCGCCGACGCCGACCCAGATCGGCAGGCGGGCCTGATGCGGTCTGGGGAAGACGCCCTGGCCGGTCAGCGGCGGCCGGAAGCGTCCTTTCCATGTGACATGGATCTCGTCGCGGAGCCTCAGGAGCAGGTCGAGCTTCTCGGCGAAAAGGGCGTCATAGTCCTGCATGGCGAGGCCGAACAGCGGATAGGCCTCGCCGAAGGATCCACGTCCGACCACGATCTCGGCGCGTCCTTTCGCGATGAGGTCGAGCGTCGAGAATTCCTGAAAGACGCGGACCGGATCGGCGGCGCTGAGCACGGTGACGGCGCTGGTCAGGCGGATTCGCCGAGTCCGCGCGGCGGCGGCGGCCAGGATCACAGCGGGCGCCGCGTCGAGAAATTCCTTGCGATGATGTTCGCCGACGCCGAACACATCGAGCCCGACGCGGTCGGCGATCGCCACTTCGTCGAGTAGACGCTCCATCCGCTCGGCGGCCGAAATGATTTTCCCCGTCGCAGGATCGGGGATGATCGCCGCGAAGCTGTCGACGCCGATTTCCATGCCGCTTCCTCGAGAATCAGACGGGGGAGCGCGTCGCTTGCTCGCGGCGCCCTTCGACAAAAGGCCGTCGACGGCGTCGAGTAGGAGAGAAGCCTTCTCGACGCCGAACGCATGATCAGGCCCGGAGGCGGCGGCCGTCGAGGCTGAACGAGCCCGCGCCGAAGGCGGCGATCTGAAGAAGGCCGCCGACGATGGCGATGTTCTTCAGAAAGTGGATCATCTGGTTTTGATCGGCGAAATTCTTGTGGAATATCGCGGCCAAAATGAGCGTGAAGGCCGCCAGGACCAGGCTGACGAGTTGCGCCCTGTATCCGATGAGCAGAAGGAGGCCGCCACCGGCCTCGACGATGACAGCGACTGCCAGACCGAGAAGCGGGGCAGGCAATCCGACCGAGGCGATATAGCCTTGCGTGGCCTCCGGGGCCGCGAGCTTGCCGAGACCGCCGAGGATGAAGAGCGCGGCGATCAGCAGGCGGCCGACGAAGGCGAAGGCGTTGGTCGGATTGGAGGCGTTGGTCTGATTCATGTCGATAGAGCTCCAGAGGTTCGGCGATGGGGGGAAGGGGCGCCGCCGGGTCAGGCGGCGAGCGATGCGATTTGGGCTTTCGCCCCGGCAATGGCGGCCGTCTTCGGCTCTTCGCCGAGATTGAGGCCTTCGGCGCGGATGATGGTGACGTCGATCAGGCCGATGAAGCCGAGAACGCCGCGCAGATAGCTCTCGTGATGTTCGAGCGCGGCGGCCGGGCTGTCGCCGGTGTAGACGCCGCCCCGTGTCGAGGCGATGAAGACCTTCTTGCCCACGGGCAGCAACCCTTGCGGACCATTGGGGCCGTATTGGAAGGTGCGGCCGGCGACGCAGACACGGTCGATCCAGCCCTTGAGCTGCGAGGGGACCGAAAAATTATACATGGGCGCGCCGATCACGATGATGTCGGCGGCGAAGAGATCGTCGATATAGGCGGCGCCGAGCGCGAGATCCTGGCCGAGGGCCGCGCTCGGCGCCTCGCCGCCCTGGAAGACTGCGATATGCGCATCCGAGAGATGGAGCGCGGGCTCGGCGACGAGGTCGCGGCGGATCACCCGCGCGCCCGGATGAAGGGCCAGCTCTTTCGCCACGACCTCCGCGGTGAGCGCGCGGCTGACCGAATATCCGCCGAGTATGCTGGAATCGATGTGCAGGATCGTCGTCATTGGGAACTCCTCCGAGCCGCCTGCGTGAGGCGTCATAGCTTTGCGAGCGAAGAGGTTTTTCAGAGCGCGAAACATGAGTGTGTAGGTCGCATGGTTGCGCGAACAGGAGAAGCCGGCATATATTTATACTTACCATCGGATAATCCGATGGATTGGAGACACGCTATGCTGGACGGGGTCTCTCTGGATCAGTTGCGGGCTTTCCTCGCCGCTGTGGATGAGGGCAGTTTTTCCGCCGCGGGGCGGTGGCTGTCGCGCACCCAATCGGCCATCAGCGAAGCGATCGGCAGCTTGGAGGCGCATCTGGGCGTCTCTTTGTTCGATCGCAGCGGGCGCTATCCCCGGCTGACGAGCGAAGGCGCTGTCCTCGTCGCCGATGCGCGGCAGGTCCTATCCGGCGTCGACGGCCTGAAGGCGCGCGCCAAAGGAATGGCCGCCGGGCTCGAGGCCGAGCTGGCGATCGCGGTCGACGTCTTCTTTCCGATCGAGGCTCTGGCCGGGGCGGCGACCCAATTCCGCGAGCAGTTTCCCCGCACGCCGCTGCGGCTCTATGTCGAGGCGCTCGGGGCGTCGGTGGAGCCGGTGATCGACGGACGCGCGAGCTTCGGCATCGCGGGACCCTTGCCTATGTTGCCTGGCGGGCTCGTCGCCGAGCGCCTGACCCACGTGCGCTTGTTGATGGTAGCGGCAGCGAACCACCCGTTGGCCGCTTGGAGCGGCGTCATTCCGAAGGAGGAGCTGGCCCGGCACGTCCAGCTGGTCCTCACCGATCGCTCCGCCTTGACGGCCGGGCGTGAGTTCGGGGTCATGGCGCCGACCACCTGGCGCCTCGCAGATCTCTTCGCGAAGCACGCCTTTCTTTTGAACGGACTGGGCTGGGGCGGAATGCCTCGTCATACCGTCCAATCCGATCTCGACGCCGGTCGGCTGGTCGAGCTCGCGATCGAGGACATACCTTCCGGCGGGCTCGCCTTGCCGATGTCCGTCGTCTATCGGGCGTCCGATCCGCCGGGACCGGCGGGCCGCTGGATGATCGAACGTCTCGCGCTCTGTCCGAAGCAGATGCGCGACGCGGACGCGATCGCATGATTTTCTATTCGCCGGGGACGACGCTGCGATGGAAGTGGAAGCTCGACAGGCTGCCTTCGCGGAGCGTGGAAAACGCCGTCTTGGCCCGTGATTACATCAGCATAGCGGTGAAGTTCGACAACGGCCAGGACCTCACCTATTTCTGGAACTCCAGCCTGCTGGTCGGCGCGAGCTTTCGCTGTCCGTTCCCCACCTGGGCGACCCGCGAGACGCATCTCGTGGCGCGCTCCGGGAGCGGCGATCTGGGCAAATGGCTTGCGGAGTCGCGCGACGTCTTCGAGGATTATCGTAAGGCGGTCGGCGGCGAGCCGCCGAAGAGGATCACGCAGATCTGGCTCATCGGAACCAGCGTGATGGGGCGAAGCGAAGGATTGGGAGAGTTCGGCGAGATCGAGATCGGCTCCGACAAGGAAATCGTGTCGGTCTATTGAGGCGCCGCTCGAAAGCGGGATGGCGCGAATTGTCCGCTTTGTGTCTGGATATGGTCTTTCGCCTTGGATCATAGAGCGTAAGATGTTCTCCATTCAACGGATGGGAGGATCGAAATGTCCGCTTCGGACACGGCGCTCGTCGTCGTCGACGCTCAGGAATCTTTTCGTCGGCGTCCCTATTGGCGGGACGACAATGCGTGGCCTTTCGTCGGCCGTCTCCAAGCATTGATCGACGGAACGAAAGCCGCCGCGATCCCGATCGTCCAGGTCTTCCATGTCGCCGATTCCGGACCATTCGCCGAGAACTCCGGCTTCGTGAGGACGCTGGAGCCGCTCGCCATCGCACCGGATGCGATCTTCCGCAAGCGACGGCACAGCGCGCTCGTCGGCAGCGGGCTCGACGTCTGGTTGATCGAGAATGGCTTGCGCCGCCTCATCGTCTCCGGCATTCGCACGGAACAATGCTGCGAGACGACGACGCGCCACGCTTCGGACCTCGGCTATGCGGTCGATTTCGTCGGTGAGGCGACACTGACATTTCCGATGGCCGACGCCGCTGGACGCGAATGGAGCTCCGCTGAAATCCGGGCGCGCACGGAACTGGTGCTCGCGGGGCGTTTCGCGCGCATCGCGACGGTCGAGGAGGCTCTGCTTGGGCGCCCGGAAGAGATCGCGGCTTAGCGACAGCCCGAGGGCGAAGGACGTCGACGTCTTGGTCGTCGCGCCGCCGCGCCTGTTGCTGCTCGACGTCGCGGGGCCGATCGAGGTTTTGCGCAAGGCGAATCTAGAACAGGATGCGGTCCGCTTCAGGATTGTCTATGTCGGTCCCGCGCCGAGCGTCGGCAGCTCCATCGGCCTCGAGATCGCCGGCGTGGCGCCGCTGTCGGATCGTCTGCCGGATGGCGCGCTGGTCGTCGTTCCCGGCAGCGTCGAGGAGCCGCTCGCGGTCGCGGGCCAAGGCCGCGACGAGGACGCCGTTCACGAGTCGGCGATCGTCGACTGGCTCGCGCGCGCGGTGCGGCCTGGAGTTCGTCTCGTGTCGATCTGCTCGGGCGCGCTGCTCGCCGCGCGCGCCGGCCTGCTCGACGGTCATGACTGCACGACTCATCACGCCTGCGTCGCCGAGCTCGCGCGCCTCGCGCCCGCGGCGCGCGTCCGCGAGAATCGCCTCTATGTCGAGGACGGGGAGCGCTTCACCAGCGCGGGCGTGACGGCGGGCGTCGACCTCATGCTGCACATCGTCGCGCAAATGGCCGGACATGCGACGGCGCTCGCCGTGGCGCGCCATCTCGTCGTCTATCTGCGGCGCGGCGGCGACGACCCGCAGCTCTCGCCCTGGCTCGAAGGGCGCAATCACATCCACCCAGTCATTCACCGCGTTCAGGACGCGATCGCCGCCGATCCCTCGCGCGAGTGGTCGGTCGAACAGCTGGCGCGCGCATCGGCGACGAGCCCGCGCAATCTCTCCCGCTTGTTCAACGCGCATGCGGGCATGAGCGTCACCGATTATGTGAACCGCATGCGCGTCGCGCTGGCGCGGGAGCTTTTGGCCGGCTCGCGTCTCGACATGGAGACGATCGCCGAGCGCGCCGGCTTCGCTTCGGCGCGCCAGCTGCGTCGCGCCTGGGGACGCCATCACAATCTCCCGCCGAGCCGCATGCGCGAAGCGGAGAGGACTACCGAATAGACGCAATGAACGTCCAGATTGCTCGACAGATCGCCCGCCGGGGCCCGGCGATGGTCCGCGGGATGGCGTCGGCTCGCCACATCGCACAGGCCTCACATCGCTTTGCGAAACGTCAGGCTCACGCGGCAGCG
>NZ_JBQUZK010000027.1:0-9607 GCF_056313885.1 Methylosinus sp. DMC45 | reverse complement strand
TTTCTTCTTCATCGTGTCCGTCCTGCAATCGGCCGGACTCTAATCGATGCTGGTGGGATTTTTCAGGGGCAGGTCACCGACAATCAACGGCGAGGGAGGCATTTCTATATGCGGCTCGAAAGCGACGACGAAATTTTGTAGCCGGACAGAGGATTGTCATCATAATCGGCGCTCGTCGCCGGATACTTGCGGTCGCACGCCGTCGCCGAACTCTCCCCGATACCCGTCAGGCCGAGCGCTCCATAGCGGCCTCTTTGATGGGCGTATCTGGCCGAAGGCCGGCTGCGCCTCGATCGCCTATGCGGCAATGGCGCCGATCGACTTTCTTCCCCTGCCGGCTGCGCCGTCATTCCTCGCGAGACAAGAAAGTCGCTCTTGCGCCATCCTCCGCTGACGCTGCGGTCGCGAGCGATGCCGCGTCGATCGCCTCCAGCCTTTCGATCGCCATCGAGGCCGCAATGGCGCGGGCTCGGAACTTCAGATCGAGGAGAATTTAAAATGGCGACCATCGGCACCTTCAAGAAGACCGGCAACAACGAGTTCACCGGCGAAATCGTCACCCTTTCCGTCCAGGCGAAGAATGTTCGCATCGTCCCCGAAACCACCCGCTCCGGCGAGAATGCGCCCAGCCACCGCGTCTACGTGGGCAGAGTGGATTATGCATAGCGCGCGATTATGCGGAGTCTTGCGCCGGGAGTGACGGTTTTCCGGGGCTTTGGCGGCGATGTCGCTCCGCATAATAACGGCTAGATGTCCGCGACGCCCTGCTGTGTGGCGGGGCGTCGCGGGCGCCGATCAGCGCGACCAGATCAGCGCGTATTCGCCGTTCTCGCCCTCGAACAGGTTGGCGTAGATGGGGGCGGTGAACGACGGGTCGTCGAGCTTGACCGAGTGATAGGTGCGGCCCTCCTTCGAGGTCCGGCGCCATGCGGCGCCGATCTCGACGCCTGAGACGACCACTCGAAGATCGGGCGCCTTGTCGCTGGTGGATGCGGGATCGCTGGGGACGAGGCGCGCCTTGGCGTCGATCGCGAGGGTCTTGATGGCGCCGGTGTAGACGCCATCGTTGCTGCGGGTGAACGAGCCGATCTGGGACATGATGTAACTCCTCTTGCTGTGTTCCAAGCCCGCGACCATCGCGGCCTTGTGGCGATCAGGAGCCCCATGACGGCCGCCCCGCACCTGCAAGGCCGCAGCGCCAGCGAAGGACGGCAAGAGCCGAGCTTCTTGTTTCGCGAGGAGCGGCGCAGCCGCGGGGAAGAAGGTCGGCGACGCCGTTGCGGGGACGAGGCCGGGTCGAAGACCGCATCATGGGGCCGATCCGCACACACAAAGGCCCGTTGGTCGTGGCGGCGACACCGCGCTCGAGGAGACATCCCCGATCATGCCGTCGGCGCAACAATCGCGGACACCCGGCGTCCGCACTCACGGCGGCGCCGTGTGCGCATCGGCCATCAGCGACGCGATCAACGCGTCAGGCGCTTTGAACCGACCACGTCGCAACGCGGGCGGGAGCACCGCTTCGACGGCCTCGAGCTTTTCCGAGGGATCCATCCCGAGGTAGATCTCGGTGGTCCGGATATCGGCATGACCGAGCCAGAGTGCGACCTTGCGGATGTCACGCGTGGCCTGGAGCATCAGCACCGCGCAACTATGCCGCAACAGATGCGGCGACAGCGTGCGGTCAACCAGCGTCGGGCATTGTCGCGCGGCGGCCCGACCATGTTTCTCGAGGATATATTCGAACCCGGCTCGCGTCATCGCCATGCCTTGCGCGTTGACGAACAGCTCGGGCGCTTGCGGCTTCCCGCGCACCGCGAGCCAGGCGCGAACGTCGCGCGCGGTCTCCTTCCAAAGCGGCAGGCTGCGCTCGCGGCGACCCTTGCCGAACACGAGAATGCTGGGGCTGGGTTGCAGGGTGACGCGGCTCATCGTCATCCCGACCAGTTCGGAGACACGCAGGCCGCCCGCGAAGCACAGGTGCAGCATCGCCCGGTCACGGATCCCCGACCGGGTCGAAGTGTCGGGCGCATCGAGGATGGCGCGCACCTCCTGCATCGTCAGATGCCGGATGAGCTTGTGGTCATGGCGCTTGCCGGGGATCGCATCGATCTGCGCGACCTGCGCCAACGCGCTCGGGCACTGAAGTTCGACATAGCGCATGAACGCCTTGATCGCGGCGAGCCGCAAGTTGCGCGTCGCCGCGCTGTTGCCGCGATCTTGCTCGATATGAGCGAGGAACGCGAGCACCATCGCGGCGTCGATCGCTTCCAGCGTAAGCCGCGATGGCCGCGTCTTCAGGCGATCGGCGGCGAAGGTGAGCAAGAGGCGGAAGCAGGTCGCATAGGCCTCGCAGCTATGTGCGCTGTACCCGCGCTGCCGAGGCATATGCTCGCGCAGGAACGCGGTGATGAGCGGTGCGATCGGCGTCATACGATCACCTCCGCAGCCAGCATTTCGGCGGCCGCGGCGATGTCGCTCATCAAGTCGGGCGTCGCCTCCAGATACCAGTAGGTGTATCGGATATGGCCGTGTCCGAGATAGGTCGAGAGCGCCACGAAGTCGCGGGCGACATCCTCGCGGCGCATCGCGCATCGCGCCAGCGCGCGCGTCGCGAAGGTGTGGCGCAGTCATGGATGCGCGGGCGACGTGGTCGATCCGGCGCGATCCCGGCCTTTTTCAGGACGACATGGAACGCGGCATGGACGGCTCCGAGACCCATCGGTCTGCCGCCGACCGTCAGGAACACATGGTCGTCCAGACCCGCGACCGTCGCCCGGACACGCAGATAAGCGTCGAGCTCCGCGCTCACGCTCGAGTGCATCGGCACGAGTCTGCTTTTGTTGAACTTGGTCTGGCGGATGTGCAGCATGCCGTCCGGCAACAGATCGCCGAGCCGCAGATTCAGCGCTTCCGAGACGCGCAGGCCGGTCGCAGCGAGCAGTCCGATCAGCATCGCATGGACGTGCTGCCTGAGAGGGCTCGGCTTCTGACGCCGCAGATTGGCGGCGGCATGGAGCATTCGCGCCAGCTCGTCGGACGTATAGATATACGGCGCGGGCCGAACGCATGGACGATAATACCGACGATGCTGCGGGATCTCATGCGCAGCATCCTCGGCATGAAGGAATCGGGCGAAGTCTGCTATTTCCTGAAGCCGCTGATACCGGCCGCCCGGCGTCGACGAGACAGCCGCGGTCCAGGCAAGCGCCGTCGCGTTGCGGATATGCCTGTCGCCGTTCGCAACAGCATGGCGGGTGAACGCATCGAGGTGGCGGGCCGCTTTTTCGAGCTTGAAGCCGAGCGCGCGGCGTAGCACGATATAGCGATGCGCATCGTCGATCAGCATGACGCGTCTCCCGGCCAGGGCTGCGTGATCGTCGCCAGCAGCGTCATGTCGACCTTGGCGTAGTGCGCGGTCATCGCGGGCGAGCGGTGGCGCAGCACACTGCACACGCCTGCGAGGCTCACCCCGTGCCGCAGCATCGACGTCGCCGCCGAATGGCGCAGCACATGCGCGCCTTTGCATCGACTCTCGACTCCCGCGCGCCCGAGCGCGCGCCGCACCACGCATTTGATCGTGCCGCGGTCGATCGGCCTGAGTGGCGCATATTCGGTGAGGAACATCGCACGCGCCGCGAACGCAGGCCGGCCACGCTCGATATAGGCGATCAGCGCGTCTCCAACCTCCTGGCTGAGCGGCAGCAGCTCTTCGCGACGCCCCTTGCCATGCAGCCGGATATGGCCCTGTCGCCAGTCGATATCGTCGAAGCCGAGACGTGCGACTTCGCTGGCGCGCATCCCGAGCCGCACCAGCAGCAGGATGATCGCGCGGTCGCGCAGCCGCCGTTCTCCGTCGCACGCGGCGATGACGCGCGCGATGTCATCTTCGGGCAGGAAGCGCGGGGTCGAGGCAAGCCGCCACCTCGCCGCCCGTGGCATGGCGCGGTCGCGTCCCGGTGGGCAGCGACCCGTCGCGATCAGGAAGCGCAGAAACGCGCGGATCGCAACGCCGATGCCGTTGAGGCGAGCGGTCGACACGGAGCCTGCTCGGCCCAGCATATAGCCGCGGATCGCGGCGGCGTCATAGGCCGCTGGATCGTCGCCGAGCGCCTCGACAAAGGGGATGATCGCGTACGCGTAGGTTCCGAGCGTCGTCTCGGCCAGCCCGTGCTGATCGCGCGCCCACGCCATATAGTCGGCAACGAGCGGCGGCGACGGCGGCGGCAACGGCAACCTCGGCAACAGCCCACGATCCTCGAGATAGGCGATGAACAGCTTGCCCGTTTCGACAGCGTCCTCGTTCACGTCGCCCCGGAAGCGCGGGCGATATCCTGCGTCGATCAGCGCAGATGATGCGGCGTGCGCGGCCCGGATCGTGTCGAACGCATAGCCCTTCTCGCGCGCCCAATGCGTCCAGCACGCCAACAGCCTGATCCGCTCGACGATCGTCTTCTCGGTATAACGCCGTTGTCGCAGCCACGCGGTAAAATCGTCGGCGTGATCGGCGGCAAGTCCCGCCCGCAATCGGTCTTTGACGTCATTCTTCCTTACATAGACACCTGTTGGCATGGTTTGCCTCCTCGTTGGTTGGAGGCGGACTTTGGAGCGTGGGCTTCAATGTCCAAAGCGGCGATCGCGCGCTGATCGGTGATCGCCATCGAGCGCGGCGCCTGATCGATGCTGGGGGCGTTCTCCTTGAGCGCGGTGTCGCCGCCGCGACCAACGGGCCTTTGTGTGGGCGGATTGGCCCCAGGATGCGGTCTTCGACCCGGCCTCGTCCCCGCAACGGCGTCGCCGACCTTCTTCCCCGCGGCTGCGCCGCTCCTCGCGAAACAAGAAGCTCGGCTCTTGCCGTCCTTCGCTGGCGCTGCGGCCTTGCAGGTGCGGGGCGGCCGTCATGGGGCTCCTGATCGCCACAAGGCCGCGATGGTCGCGGGCTTGGAACACAGCAAGAGGAGTTACATCATGTCCCAGATCGGCTCGTTCATCCGCAGCAACGATGGCGTCTACACCGGCGCCATCAAGACCCTCGCGATCGACGCCAAGGCGCGCCTCGTCCCCAGCGATCCCGCCTCCACCAGCGACAAGGCGCCCGACCTCCGGGTGATCGTCTCAGGGGTCGAGATCGGCGCCGCATGGCGCCGGACCTCGAAGGAGGGCCGCACCTATCACTCGGTCAAGCTCGACGACCCGTCGTTCACCGCCCCCATCTACGCCAACCTGTTCGAGGGCGAGAACGGCGAATACGCGCTGATCTGGTCGCGCTGATCGGCGCCCGCGGCGCCCCGCCACACAGCAGGGCGCCGCGGACTTCGCCCCGTTATTATGCGGAGCGAGATCGCCGCCAAAGCCCCGGAAAACCGCCACTCCCGGCGACAGACTCCGCATAATCGCGCGCTACGCATAATCCACTTTATGCGGTGCACCGCATAACGCCGAGATCGGAGCCGCCTGGTCCAAGCGCTCCAACGAGGGACGCGACTATCTCGGCCTCAAGCTCGACGATCCGAGCTTCAACGCCCCGATCTTCGCCAATCTGTTCGACGACGAGAGCGGCGAGGGCTACAGCCTGATCTGGTCCCGCCCGAGCCGCCGCAACGGTGACTGACCGATATCGCGCCCCGCCTTCCGGGCGGGGCGTGCCCTGCAACCGAGCGCGCTTTGGCTCCACGAAACGAAAAAATGACCCTTAGACACACTGGCGACTTCCACTTTCGGGCCCCCCAGCTTAGGCGAAGCGAACTACACCCTTGAGCCGACATGGACCGTCGTGCACGAAAGCAACCGAGTGCCTAGCGCGAGTGATGCCGACGTACAATTTCGCCGCAGATCCAGCGACGTGCTTGAAATCGCCTGAGGCAAGCCAAGTCTGCGCCTTCTTATGGGGAAAAATGAGAACTCGGTCGAAGGTCATCCCCTTCGAGTCGCCGAAGTTCAGCGCTGGGTATTGGTTGCAATGCGTTGTTCGGTCGAGCCGCAGCACCTGGGGGCTGAATCGGGCGAAATAGCTTTCAACGGACGCACGGCCGATCACGAATGCGCCGTCATGCCCTGTGACCGTTTCGTTTTTTGAGAGGGTGGTCGGTTCGTTCGGGAAAAGCGCGTCCGCCAAATCGGCGATCCGTTGGTGGCACCGATGGGTCTCTCGCTCAAAAATGAGCTGACCCAACTTGGCCTTGTGCCAAGCGCGAAACTTATTGATGATCTTCGTGCCGGCAAATGCCTTGTTTTTCGGAGAATTATTCGTTCTAAAGGTTGCCTGACGGTGATCCCCGACGAGCACGATGTCTATGTCGGATCGTAACAAGAGTTCCAGCAGGTCCAAGTCATAGCCGGCTAGGTCCTGAATCTCGTCCACGTATACCGTCGCGAAGCGTTGGGCCAGACGAGCAACGACCGCGCCAGACGACACTTCGTTTAAAGCCAGGGCAAACTCGGAGACTTTGTCGGAATAAATCAGTCGCCCCCCATCGGAGAGGAAGTATCGCGAGATGTCGCTCTTCTTTGTGTAGAGCGCGGACTGGCCTTCGACATAGTGCAGCCCATCGATCCGGCGCTTTGCCAGCGCTAGCTGATAGGGCCGCACCAGTTCGTGGAGGAGAAAGCGATACCAAGACCAGATTTCGACGTGGGGCGGAGTCGCAGAGCCGATTTCGTAGAACCGGCTCCGCAATTCTTGCACGTTGTTGGTCGTGTAGGTGACCAGCGCGGCGCGCCTTGAGTGCGCGGCGGATCGTTGGACGATACGGGTGGTTTTCCCGCCGCCAGCGGCCGCAATGATGATCTCATTAGGCAATGGCATCCTCGATGTAAGGTGGAGTGATCCATTCCTCGCCGGTCTCAAAGAATCGAAGGGCAACCTCGGTTTTGTTCGAGTGCATGTAATTCAGGAGCTCGTCGTCGCTGGCGAAGCTCTTACCGAGGATATTGTTGATCTTGGCCCGGCCGTTCGCCTTTAGCAACTGTGGCTCCAGGGTTGGCGCCGCGATGTCGGTGTCGTAACGGATTTCTATGCCCGCCTGTCCGAAGTATTCAGCGTACTTCCGCTCAAGCGCATGTAGGTCGCCATCGTTGTCAGTGACCACATCGACGCGGCGTCCGAGGATCTTGGCGATCTCTAGGAATCGTTTGAAGGCTAGGGAGTTCACGGTGATCACGTCGACTCCGGCCGCCAAGGGCATCCTACCATGACGCCGGAAATAGGCGCGGTGCACGATCAGCTCGTCGGAGGGACCTTCCACTAGGATCGCCCGCTCAGCGAGGATCAATCGCAGCGTGTCATGCCCGGGCAGCTTCAGGAAGTAATCCTGGGTCTCCGGTGTCAGGTCCCTGAGCGTCAAGCTCTTCGATCGACCGAACAGCAGCACGTTTTCCACGCCAAGCTTGTTCAGGACGAAGCTGCTGTGGGTCGTGATGATGAGCTGTCGATCGCCCCGCGCGGACGCGATGTGCTCGATGAGGGTGTTGAGATTCGAGTGGGATAGATGGTTCTCTGGTTCCTCAATCAATACAAGGTGGGACTCGGAAAAGGTTTCCAAGGCCAGCTTGATTTTCACACTGTTCTGCTCGCCCTTGCCGACGAGGGACATGGGAACGTCGTCGAGCTGCGGCATCACGCCGGACTCCCAACTGGTGCGGGACGACGTGTCTAAGGAGACCGTCAGTGCCTTGTCCGAAATCGAGCCCTTCTTCGCCGCAAGCGCCTGATTTATAGCCTCGACCCGGCTTTCTTGGAGGAACTTGTCCTTCATTAGCCGGTACGCCAGCGCGAGATCCACCTGCTGCTTACGTGTGAGGCTGTCCTTCATAATGTCAACGACATAGCGGCTGGCAGCCGCATTGTTCCGAATGGTGCTCGCGTCGATCAAGCTCGGCTTTATCGGGATGGATCGGGCTGTGATGTCGCAGTCAGAAAAGCTCCGCCACCGGACCGCGTAGTATTCTACCGGAACTGTCCGGATGGCCGCTGGGTCCGCGACGTAGGCTTTGTATTCCTCTGCGTAGTTTTCATCGAATTCGATGAGGAGCTTGACGCCAGGGCAGTTGTCCTTGCTCGAATTGTTCGTGCCCTTCAAGTGGGCCAAGCTTTCATGGTCAGCGAAGTACAGCTCGATCAGTGCGTGGGGTGGTTGCGCTGGCCGGCCCGCCCGGAGTCGCTCGATATATTCCCGCACAGTCGTGATGTTGAACAGGTGGGGATGAAGTTCAGTCGGGATCGACCGGCCGTTCAAATAGCCGCTCAAGGCCAAATGGATGGCCTCCACCAGGGTCGATTTTCCACATTCGTTATTGCCGACGATGATGTTGAGTTTGTCGTTCAGCGCTGTGGTGCAGCGCTGTAAGCAGCGGTAGTTCTCGATCACTACCTTGGTAAGGAACACGTCACTCCCCCCATGTCGTCGGCCGATTCTCAACCTCCGCGATTATGGCAGCGGTTCCGGTGGTTGGGTAGGGGCCCGGCTTGAGCACCGGCACCAGATTTTATTGGGTCGTCGACGACCACATTTCGGTACCGAAGTCGTGCGCTAGCTGGAATTTTGGTTGCGGGAACGTCTAGCTTATGGCAAGGTCGATGCCCCTTTCTGGCGCTGTCGGCTTTCGCCCGCGATGCCTCGTTTCAGAGGCGCGAGATTATTGGCTGTTGTGAGCAGGTTGAAAGTTGTCCAACTGATCCCGTTCTTCGTTCGTTAGCGGCTTCCGCTTGTGGCGAGTGGCCACTCCGATGTCTCTGTAGATCAACCGGATGACGGTATTCATCGCCATGTGCAGAAACGCGTCCCGGTCTACGAGTCGGCTATCGTTGATGGGCGATTTCGCGCAGAGCTTCTTGACATCTGGGTGGTCGAAGCTCGCGTTGACCTCGTGAGCAAAAACGTTGCGGACCTTGCGTATTGCATCGACTCGTCTCGCTTCCTCCTTTGTGATGAGGCCCATTAGCCGCGCGGCCTTGATCTTACCTGAGAGCGATCCAAAAGGTGCGAACGGTCCCTCAAAGAGCTCCTTAACATCAGCATCGTCAATCAAGAACGCCCTCAGAATCCGTTCGAGGTACACTTCAACGTGCGCGGCCGCGGTGATCACTAGTCCACGGTCAGACTCGCCGGCCGTAGCTTGAAGGAGGTCGCCATACTCGAGAGTCCGTCGTTCATGTTCATTTTCCGGAACAATCCCGAAAGGGTGCTCAGTCCAGGGTGGCAGTTCGTTCATGCGAATATCGATCGGCAAGGGCGAGGCAGCGATCGTCTGATAAAAGCAGCAGAGTCGCGGGTACGCAAGGCGGTGCTCGTGTCGCAGCAACTATACCAGTCTCTGGACGCCAGTGTCTGCTTTCAGGCGTTCGCCTAACGTCGACTTATGGCGCTTCCTCCTCAAAGGCTATGAGAAACTTTGACCCCTTGCAAACTTCCCGGGCCACGCTGGGGATGACCGCTTCGCGCCCTCAAGTGCGCCATTTGGTGCTGTTTGGATCGATGTCGAAAGCAGTCGTTCATACGCTACATCGACCGAGATGAGACCGTTAGGCGCTAGCTAGTGCACTGACTCAGACGGAAGGTGCAGGAACGCGGGCCAGCTTGGCGAAAATCGCCTTAGCCGGCTTTGTCCA
>NZ_JBQUZK010000026.1:0-13079 GCF_056313885.1 Methylosinus sp. DMC45 | reverse complement strand
CATGGCTGTCCCTCAGAAGAATCTCACATCCGAAAATCCTTCCGAACCCGAAGAATCAATGGGGTCGCAACGGCGCTTACACTTGGATTTATAATATTGACGTCAACTTTCGCCCTCGCCAGCGCGATTGGCTCGTCGTACACAAAGGCCGGCCTAACATCGTAATTTCCGGCAATAAAGGTCGTGAGCTAAAAAAGTGTCCGTTCTTCGTGAATCTGATCTATCGGCACTTTTTGTTAAGCAATAGTAGATGGTAAATATTTTATGTATTCGTATCTGGAAGTAATACCAACGCGCTTTCCAACATAGATGCTTTCCGAGTGAGGACGCATGTCGGGCCAGGGCTGTTCAACGCTCTCTACTCGGTTTGGTGAAGTGGTGTGATTTTTCGCTTTTCAAGCGTAGAGGTCTCTGAATCAATGGGGAGCAACCCGAATCGGAGGTTGCCCCGTGACGACGATCGATCTTGCATCCTGCCTTGCCGCCATTCCCGATCGGCGGCGCGCGGAAGGAAGGATTTACAATCAAGTCGGCGTCATCCTGTTCTCGATCCTCGCCATGCTGAGCGGCGCTCGGTCGTATTGGCAAATTCGCGCCCTGATCCGCGCCAGGCTTTCCTTGCTCAACGCGGCGTTTCCGGACGCGGCGCTGCGCCGGGCGCCGGCCTACACCTCCGTGCGCGGAATCCTGCGGCAGCTCGATCCGGACGAGCTCGAGAAGGCGTTCCGCCGTCATGCGGAAAGTCTCGACAGTTCCTGCGCGGGCGCGCCGTCCCGCTTCATCGCCATTGACGGAAAGACGCTGCGGCAGAGCTTCGACGCTTTCGCCGATCGCAAAGCGGCGCATGTGCTCAGCGCCTTCGCCGTCGACCATCGGATCATTCTCGCGCATGAGGTCATCGACAGAACGAGATCCCCGCCGCGCAGGCGCTGATCGCCGCCATGGGCTTGAAAGAGCGCGTCTTCACGCTCGACGCCATGCACTGCCAAAAAAACCTTCGAGATCGCCAAAGTGACCGGCAATGATCTCATCGTGCAGGTCAAAGGCAATCAGCCGGCCCTGTTGCGACACTGCGAGCATATCGCCGCGACGGCGGCTCCGATTGCCACGGCCGACAGCCGCGATCTGGCCCGAAGCCGCCAGGAGGACCGGCATGTCGAGGTCTACGCTCCCGGCGGCGTCCGCTGCGACGGCGAAAGGGGGACGTTGATCGCCGCGATCGTGCGCGTCACGCGCTCGACTTTGATCCGTTCCGCCGCTACGGGGATGTGGAAGCGACGGGAGGAAACCGCCTTCTATGCATCATCCGTCATGTTGCCCGCCGAAACCTTCGGACAAGCCATCCGCGGCCATTGGGCCGTGGAGAACGAAAACCATTGGGTTCGAGACGTGACCCTCGCCGAGGATGCGAGCCGCATCCGCGTCAATCCCGGCGTCATGGCCCGCCTGTGCTCGCAAGCCTTCAACATCGCCCGAGCAAACGGCGTCGAAAACATCGCCCGAGCCTTGTGGAGCGGCGCTATCGTTCCCGCCGTCACGCTCTCATATCGCGGCTTGTAAAGAGCATTGAACAGCCCTGCATGTCGGGCTCGCCTCATTAACGAACGATTCCGAGAAAGGGGTGCCATATTTCGACAAGTGGCCGGAGGAGTCCTGCCTAATACGCCGCGCCTCCGGATGAACACAGACGGCGGACGGTACGGTCACTCGTATCCTATGCCTAACCCTCGGGAGCTTGGATCAAGCAGCCGTTTTGCCAACATCTCCCGGCATGCCACATAGATTCGCCTTGCACCCGGTTGGTCCCGATCCCACAGCTTTTTGTATGCACGTAAACATGCTGCATGTGGGATCAGAGGATTTCGGATCTGGGCGACATATGTTTTATCCGCTGGCGAGTCTGTGCCATCGGCAATGGCGACAAGAGCTTTACCGAATCGTTCTATTGTCTCGGCGCGTTGGATGTGAAGCTGGTCACGGGCGTTGAGCTGGAAGAAATCAATAATCAGGGTCGCGCGAACGTGACGCGGCCCATTGGGTGCGACTGGACGAGCCACTGTGCCCGTAAAGGTGACAAGCTCTTCGGGGTCGTCGTCTCCATTTCCAATTGGATAAACCAAGTAGGCCATTTCGGCTGCAAGTGCCGCCAGATTGGTCGGATCATCGCACCGCTCGCCAGCTATCGGAAAGTAGGCACCCTTGCAGTCGGAGTTGCATATTTTACATGCGGCGGCATAGTTGCTAACATCATAGGCAAGCCAAAAGTAGCCGTTGGGCGATGGGTTGCCAAGTTCAACTGGGTAAGTTGCCGTTCCGAACGGCGGTTTCCACTCCCTGACTTCGCTCTTGGGGCGGAAGTGCTCAAGATCCATTTCGATGCGGCTCTCGTTTGGGCCGGTGAACGCACGCTCGCAGAATACGCACTTGTTCGATTGCAAAATCATGAAGGCCGGTTTGGCGCTCGACCAAATCGAACTTGTCTCCTCAAACCTGCCGAGCTTGAGGAGCTTTTGCGTTCGTTTCGACGCCTTCTTGAACCACGAAGGGTCCTCTTTTTCGATGTCGGCGCGTAATTTTTCGAAGTCAAATGTGTGACGGATCATGGATTCAGTTTGCTTTAGTGTTGCGGAGCCGCTCTAGCGGATCTGCCAACTGTTTGAGGAAGGCTTCCGCTGCGTCGATGTCGCCTTCCGGTTTTTCAGCTACTTTGGCCGCCAGCGCCGCCGTGCTCGCCCGTGCTCCGGCGGGACGTGCGCTCTCAAGCCCAAAATACGGACTCATCAATACCGCTTCAATGCTTCGGCCGTAAAGGGTCTCCTCCATTCTTTCCAGAGTAGGCTGCCCTGCCGGGTCGGTACCGGTTACAATCACGTTGCCAGATTGAACGGATGCGGCGACGAGTGGGCTGTGAGAAGTGAAAACAAATTGAAAGCGAGGGAAAGCACGTGCAAGGCGTCCTATCACGTCGCGTTGCCACGACGGATGCAGGTGTAAGTCAATTTCATCCACTAAAACAATACCCGTGATCTCGTTGAGTGCCTGCCCTTCGGCTACCGACACCATATGGCTTAGAAGATCCGATATCCAGCCGATGAAGGCTTTGTATCCGTCGGATAAGGCAGCAAATGGCGTTGGCACTCCCCCGAAATTGAACATATACTCTTCGCCCTCCATTGTGCTGGTGAACTGGATATTATCGGGCAGCGCCAGTCTCAAAAGCTCCAGCACCTCCGTCTTCCGGGACTCTGGTAGAGGCGGGAACCAGGATCGGAATGGGCGGAGGGCGATGTGGTCTTCGAATAAACTGGCGACGCGCTGGTAACGACGGCCACGTCGTTTATCTTCACTAGACAAGCTGAAGTCGCCACTTTCAACGCGCCGAGTAGCTCCGTATCCGACAACGAAAAACGCGGGTGAGAAATCGTCGTAGATGAGGTCTGAGATCGGATTCTCCGGCGTGGATTCCAGCGTCAGTTGGTCGATCTGGCTTCGTGGATTTGCTTTCAACCGAGCAAGGAACTCACGTGGATTGCGACCATTTCGTCCGGCGTTTCGGCCGGACTTCGTAGGCGGCAGGTACGGTTTTGTGGACTGCTCTGCTTTGTTTAGGACCCCCAGGAGCTTAAGCAGACTATTGCCGACGGTTCCGCCCTGGGCGTCGCGGCGGACGAGGCGATAGGCTACAAAACCTGCATTGATGAGGGCAGGAGCGAGCGCCGCTATTGCAATGGCTCGGAGAACCGTTGATTTTCCACCGCCATTGTCACCGAGTATGAGATTGATGTTCGGATGCTCAAGCGATACCTTAGTCCGGCCGGGGTAACAAAATTCGACTGCGGCCTTACCGAAGCATTTGAAGCCGTAGATCGATAGGGATTTCGCGTACATGGAATATGTGACCTCTGACGGAAAGCGCGAAGCTGCGCGTTCGCTGACACGGCTGAATTCGGCGTTGCCCGCAGGGGCGTGACCCCAATTGGAAAGGTATCAGCTTTTTGTCGCAAGCGGGCGTGTACCTTATCAGAAATCCTAGACTTCGGGATTGACCGGATCAACCTTAGAGACATCCGCGAGAGCCAACTCCATCAGGCGCGCAGTGTCGGCACTTGGGGCGAGCGGGATGACGCCAAGCTATCGTAAGTCAACGTCGGTCCCCAGCAATTCCGCTGGATACACCCTATTTTCGTAGGCCTTCGAACTTCTTTTTTCCTACGACGTACGACCGACGCCAAGCCCTTCGAACAGCATTGCCGACCGCGTCGAGGTCAGAGCAATCGCTCACTCCGCGATCGTCGGCCAGGAGAAGCCGTAATTTTCTAGCCATTTCGTCGCGAAAGCCGTATCCCTCCGGCGAGGGCTGTCTGGCTTGAAGCCGGGTGGCGCGGATTGAAGCTTGACCGGGAACTGGACTCTGCTTTCAATAGGGCCTTGTTGCAGATTGTCGTGGCTATCAGAAATTGCGACGAGGTCCGGTTATGCCCAAAACGGGAACGCCAGCAGCAATTGGTCTAGTCTGTTCAGTCGCTCTTTTTGTGGGCTCCACAAGCTCGGCTTGGGCGGAAGCACCAAAAAGCTGGCTCGACGCGGACAACATGCAAGTCGTCGGCTCCTCGTTCAAGGCTCTCGTCGTTTTGTTTGTTCTCGCGATCTTGATCGAATCCGCGCTGGCGGTGGTTTTTAGCTGGCGTCTCTATTTGTCCTTGTTCAACGGCCGCGGGATGAAGACTTTGGTCATGATCGCGGTCTCGGCCTTCGCAGTCTGGCTGTTCCAGATCGACGTCGTCACCACGCTGATGGCTACGTATGGCTTCAACAAGATTCCGAGCAACGACGCTCTGTTTTCGCAGGGATTGACTGCGCTAATTCTTGCGGGAGGCAGCGCGGGCGTCTACCGCCTCCTCGTGTCATTGGGATATCGCGATCCGAGAGCTGTTGAGGACGTCAGGCCAAAACCCAAGGACGACAAGGCCTGGATATCGATCACGGTCGAACGCGACCTGGCGGTCGGGCCGGTTTATGTGTCGGTGAGCGACGTGGGCGAAATGCCGGCGAAAGCGCCGCTGGATCAAATCGAGCCGACGTCTATCGCAGGAGTAATTTTCCCGGTCGGCGTGTGGCGAACGATCAAATCCATTTTTTTCCTGGACCAAAATCGGTTCCCTCAGGCTGGCGGCTACGAAGTTGATCCGAAGCGGGTCTATTCCGTTGCAGTAGTCGCGCATGACAAGGACGGAAAAAAGCTGCAATCGAGCATCGACGGACATTACACGTTTCCGACCAAGGCGATCGTCGATTTTCGCGTCAAGCTCTGAGGCACGCGCGAAGTCGGTCGGAGACACGATCATTTTGATCAAAGTGGATTTCGTGGGAGCAATGACATGGCGGTCGTGATCGATGGGGCGCAAAAGCGCATCGGCCTCGCCCTTTCCGGAGGCGGGTTTCGTGCGGCGGGCTTTCATCTCGGGGTGATGCGCAAGCTGCACGAGCTGAATTTGCTGGGAAAGATCGATCTGATTTCATGCGTCAGCGGGGGTAGCATCGCCGGCGGCGCAATGGCCGCGGGCTGGAGCGACCTTCCCGCGACGCTTGAGAGGCTGGAGCAATATTTGCAGACGAAGTCGATCGCGATATCGTCGGTGATCGGTGGGGTTTTCGATCCGTTTCATACGCGGCTCGACAAGCTCGCAGATTCCTACGATCGGGATTTGTTCGACAAGAAGACGCTCTCGCAATTGAAAAACGGCCCGCGCGTCTATTTCAACGCGACCAATCTCTCGACCGGAAACATGTTCTTCTTCGTCGCGGGAGAAGGAGGGAAGGAGGAAATGGGCGAGCACGAGCTCGGGGTCTTCGAGGCACCGGACTTTCCGATTGCGCGAGCAGTCGCAGCCTCTTCAGCGTTTCCGCCCGTGTTCCCACCGCTGCGTCTCGACGCCGCCGCCTATCCCTGCAAGGCAGTGGAATATGTCACGCTGTGCGACGGCGGCGTCTACGACAATATGGGAATCAATCCGCTGCTGCGCATGGAGCGTAACCGGATCGATTACATGATCGTCAGCGACGGCGGAAAGCCCTTCGCTAATGATGAACGCCCGACCGAATCCGGCGCCATCGTGCTCAAGGCGGCGATCGACATCATGATGGAGCAGATCCGCGGGCTCGAGTTCGATCGCATCGAGCACCGTTACAGCGCGAAGGCCGGCCCCAAGCCCCTGTGGTTCTCGATTGACAGTAAATTCGGCGAGCAGCAGGCGGGTGACGCGCGCTTCGCTTCCTCGATCGGCACAAATCTCGAGAAATTGACGAGCGAGGAGATTGCCGTCCTGACGCGTCACGGCGCGGCGCTCCTGTCCAAGCGCATCGCCGACCATGCCCCGGAATTGTTGCGCCCTCAGCCGAAGTGATTCGCGCTGGCGATATTCTTTCTTTTATAGCGTGAGAGACCATGACCAGTGTCTATCGTCCCCCGCCGACACGTAAAATTCGGGTTTACGCCTTCGATCCGCAGTCGGCGATCATGTATGGCGAGGCGCAATACGCTTTCGCCACGATCAATCTGCCCTGGGAGGAGCGTTGGGAGGAGCCACTCGGGATCGGCCCGGTCAATGATTATCTCGAGGTCGTCGACATCGACCCTGCAAGCGGACAATTCTACCGTCCTCTCGACCTCGACGATCGCCATCTGCTCGCGCAGAACGGATTGGCTCCCTCCGAGGGAAATCCGCAATTCCATCAGCAGATGGTCTTCGCCGTCGCAATGAAGGTGATCAAATTGTTCGAGCGCGCGCTCGGCCGCAAGCTGCTCTGGGCACCCGTATGGGATGAGAAGAAGGGAACCTACGAGGCGCTAAGGAAACTGCGTATCTATCCGCATGCTATGCGGGAGGCTAACGCCTACTATAGCTTTACAAAACATGCGCTGCTGTTCGGCTATTTCCGTAGCGCCGCCGATTCGGTTGGCGCGAACTGGGTGTTCACGGCCCTGTCTCATGACGTCATCGCGCATGAAACGACGCACGCCGCGCTCGACGGACTGCATCGCCGGTACAAAGAATCGACCAGCCTCGACAGTCTCGCTTTTCACGAGGCTTTCGCCGACATCGTCGCGCTCTTCTCGCATTTCACGCTCGACGAAGCGGTCCTCGCGCATATTCAGGAGCAAGGCGGCAAGCTCGACCGAAAAACGCTGCTGAGCGGTCTGGCGAAGCAATTCGCCGCCGCCACATCCGGCCGCAACTCGCTCCGGCAATATGTCGACATCGAACCGGACCCGACGCTTCTCGGCCGGACGACGGAATGTCACGATCGCGGCGCTATTCTCGTCGCCGCCGTCTTCGACGCTTTCTTGACGATCTACAAAGCCCGAACCGACGATCTGCTGCGCATCGGTAAGGTCGAGCGCAGTGAAAACAAGCGGCTCGACACCGAGCTGACGCGGCGGCTCGCGAAGGAAGCGATCAGGACGGCGGAGCAGATGCTCCAAATATGCATTCGCGCTCTGGACTACCTCCCTCCCGTCGACGTGCATTTCGGCGAGTTCCTGCGCGCGATCATCACAGCCGATGCCGATCTGGTGCCAAACGACGATCTGAATTATCGAATCGCTTTCGCGCAAGCCTTTCTGCGTCGCGGTATCGTCGCCGACGATTGTCTGTCGATCTCTCCCGAGAGCCTTATTTGGGACAGCCCAGAGCAGGCGTTGGGCCGCGAGGATCCGTTGTCGAAGGACTTCAACAAACTGACCCTCGATTTGGAGCCGCGCTTCAATCGCGAAGAGGTCGCGAAACATGCCGAAAGGCTCCGCTGGCAGGTCTGGAACTGGCTCGTGGGGAGCGGAGGAAGGGATCGGACGAGCGACGCTCTGTGGGAAGAGGCGCTAGGCGTCTATTTCACGCCACGAAGCGATGCCCCGAAATCCATCGCTCAAAAAGGTGAATTCAAGGTCGAAGTGCATAGCGTTCGCCTGACTCGTCGCACGGGTCCCGACGGTCAGGACCTGCGCCTGCTCGTAATTGAGGTCGCGCAGAGGCGGCGAGGCTATCTCGATGAGGAGCGACAGCGGCAAGCCGACGCGGGTGCGCTCACGGATGATGAAGACTTCAAGTTCCGCGGCGGCGCAACGATAATCGTCGACCTGCGCGAGAAAAAATTGCGCTACGTCATTCGTAAGCGCATTGACGACGGCGAAAGGCTGAAAAAGCAGCGCGAGTTTCTGGCGCGGCCAGTCGGCGCGGCTTTCACTTATGCGCCCGCTGCCGGCGACGCGAAGGTCGGAGAGCCTTTCGCCATGCTTCATCGTGGGGAGTGAGCGCTAGCGATGACACGAAAACCCCGGAAAGCGAACCCGAGAGCGAGCGAAAAATCGGGCCGAGCCAAAGCGAGCGGTAAGTCGAGCGAGGCTCGCGCGTCCGTGACGAAGCGACCGACGGCGGTGGAGAACAACCACTCGGCCTCTCGTGAGGGCGCGATTTCCATTCGGATGTATCGCGGCCTGCTCGGCGATTTCTTCTTCATTCAGCACATCGTCGGCGAGAAACGCTTCAAAATGCTGATCGATTGCGGGGTGCTGCAATTGATCGGCGCCCGCGAGACCAAGCCGACCACATCGCTCGGTAAGGAGCGCATTCGCCTCGGCGTGGCCGATCTCATGGAGGCTGTCGACGGCGAACTCGATCTCGTCGTCGTCACGCATGAACATTACGATCATCTCTCCGGCTATGTGCTGGCGAATGAGGCCTTCGTCCCACTGAAGATCGGCCGGCTGTGGACCGCCTGGACTGAAGATCGAAGCGACAAATTCGCGAATCGGTACCGCGACAAGAAGAGGCGCGCAGTCGCCGCTCTGGCTGCGCTCGCCGGCAATGCGGCGCTCGATGCGGACGAGATGTCGACGGTGCGCAATCTGATGCAGTTCCACGGCGACACGAGCGGCGAAGACGATGCGCTCGGGTTGGCGAGAGACGACGGCGACGGGTTGGCCGGCAATGCGAGCTGCGAAGCCGTCATCGAATGGCTGACGCGGCGGGCCGGCTCGGACAATGTTTCCTATTTGAAGCCGGGCGAGCGCCAGGTATGGGGCGTCGACGGCGCCTTGCGCGCTTATGTGCTCGGCCCGCCGCGCGACGACGAGCGCCTGCGTAATCTCGATCCGTCTAGCGGCTCTGCGCGCGAAGTGTATCTCACGCGCGGCGAGGACGTCGAATCGGTCGCCAGCCTCGCGGCGATCCACGGCCACGGGGCGAGCGAAAAGGATCTCGTGGCCCAGCCGTTTGGTCCGTTGCACCGGCGCAGATATGTACCGCACGGCGATGGGCAGAGCGAAACCGATGAGAAGACGCGGGACGATCCGATCGTGCGTCTATATGAGAGAAGTGACAAGAAGCAGCAAAGGATCGACACGGAGTGGCTCGGCGGCGTCGAAACCTTGGCGCTCAAGATCGATGGCGACGTCAACAACACCTCGCTCGCACTCGCCCTCGAGCTGCCGGGAAAGGAAATACTCCTGTTCGCGGCGGATGCGCAGGTCGGCAATTGGCTATCTTGGGGCGATCGGGATTATCCGGCCGACGACAGCGAGCGTGTGCGAATCTCGATTGATGGGCTGCTATCGCGCGTCGTCCTCTATAAAGTGGGCCACCATGCGAGCCACAATGCGACGCTGCGCGAGCGCGGACTTGAGCTGATGGTCGATCCCCGGCTCTGCGCCATGATTCCAGTCGTGGAGGCGGTCGCCTCGGAGCAGAAGACGAACCGGGCGCCGAAGGGCTGGCCGATGCCCTACCACGACCTGCATGAGCGACTCCGTGAGCTGACGAAGGATCGTATCGTCCGAGGCGACGGCGTCGTATCCGCTGAAACGAAGGCCTTCGAAAATTCGATTTTCGAACTGAGCTATGGAGAGAACGTGGGAGAGGACGATCCGCTCTGGGTCGAGCTGACGCTGGCGTATGGAACGCAGGCGTCCTCGTCTGGCGCAGCTGTTACGACGCCGACGCGGCAGCGAACGCTGGGGCGCGGAGCGCGCGCCGGGGGAACTCGTGCGCGAACTCACGTCTCCGGCATCGATGAATGACATGCCGCGAGAGCGGCGGATTTTAAAAGCCAATAAGTTTAAGAGGGCGCAAAATGTCGGGTCGGCTGGGCAATGACATCATCGATCTCGCGCGGACGCGGTTGAAGCAGCGTTACGTGTTCGGCGCAAAAGTTCCGAAGAACAATCCGAACTGGCAGGGTCCTTGGGACTGCGCCGAATTCGTCTCCTGGTGCGTGTTTCAGGCCTATGGGTTGGCGTTCGGCCTCCGCCCGAGGCGCGCGGATCGTGGCGACGCCTATTCGGGCTATTGGTACGAGGACGCGGGTGAGCCTGGCGTCGGAATCGCCTGGGAAGACGCGCTGAAGATTCCAGGCGCCATTCTCGTTCGCCGCCCGCGGCCCAAGCTGGTCGGCCATGTATCGATCTCGGTCGGCGACGGCGCGCATACGATCGAGGCGCGCGGCGCAAAATTCGGCGTGGACGAGTTCAGCGGCGCTCACGAGCGCCCCTGGGACATCGGCGTGCTGCTCCCCGGCGTCGACTACGACGGCGTGGGCGAGCCCGGCGATGTCGAGCACGAACCCGATTTCGATCCGCCGCCGCAGAAAATTCCGAAGAACTTCTTCGCGCTCCAATCGCCGCATCTCGCCGGACCGCCGGTGCTTGCGATCCAGCATGCAGCCGCGGGGTTAGGCTACGATCCCGGGCCTTTCGATGGCGACTTCGGGCCGCTCACGGAGGCGGCCATCGCTTCTTTCCAGGCCAGCGAAGGGCTTGAGTTGGACGGCATCGTCGGACCGCAGACCGCGGGCGCGCTCGGCCTCGGCTTTCCGATCGTACCCTCGCCCGCGATTACGAATGAGTGGAACGGCTTGGTAAGCAAGTCGAAGCAGCCCGCTCCGCCGCCGCGGGACCATGGGCCGCCCGGCGGTGGCGGCACGCGAACCATCGATCGATTCGTCAGGAAGGGATCGAAATATTACGCCGCCTTCAAAGATGGAACGACGATCTTCATCGGGTCGGAAGTCTCCTATTCCGACGACATGCATCGCACCGGCCTCTATCAGGACAGGAGCCTCTCAGAAATAAAGGACATAGGCGTTTACCGTCCGTCCGATCATCTCGCCGCTCATGGGCCCTGGGCGCATTTCATCTCACCGACGATCGAGGGAGAGAGCGCGGGCTATTTCGGCCGCGTGAACAGCTATGATCGCGCTGCCTTCACCTTCGGTGGCCCGCAATTCGCGGCGCATACGCCGGACCTCAACCTTATCGTGCTGATGCGCAGGCTGCTCGCGCTGCCGAGCGCGCGGAACTACTTTCCCGAATTGTCGCTAAAGAACGGCAAGGTGGCGCTCGACATGCCGGGAACGGAAACAGTCAATCTCGAGACCGAGACCGTTTTCACGCGCCCCAATGGCAAACAGGAGAAGCAATTGCGCGCCTTCATGGAATATCTCAATCCAGATCCGGCAAGCGTTGGCTCGGAGGAACTTTCGGCCGCCGCCCGGCTCATGCTCTGGACTAAGGATGATTCCGCGGCGCGAGACGCGCAAATCGCGACGCTGGTCGAGAGAGCGCGAAGCCTTCTCGCGACGGCGAAGCGCAAGACGCCAAATTTCAAGGGCGATGACTGGCGCAGCGCGATCTGGGTCTTCGACATATTGTATCAGGGCCGCGGAGGATATTCCGCGATCAATATCGCGCTGGACGCCAATGATCCGCTTGAGGCGCTCTCACAAATCGGAGGATCGTATGTGGAGCGGCGCAAGACGATAAGGGCTGAAGTCGCGAAACTGGACGCCAGCGGAGTGCTTGCCGGTTTCGTGGTTTAGCGGCGAACCTCGGAATGCCGATTCCCGTAGAGAACTTGGCCCTTGGTGCATCGCTCCAGCCTAAGGAGAAGATTGCACCATCAAACCCTGGGCAGAGACGACTTGGTATCGAGGAGGATGACTGCGTCGCTCATGAGAACGATGGCGGTTCGCGGATCGGGCCGCGCGCGGGAAGTTCTAGCTCCACGTCGCCGATAGCGGAGCGGCCGTGTTCGGCCGCGCGCATGTGTAAGCGGCGCTTCAAATCGTCGTCCAGATTGCGGATTGTGATGCTTGCCATGACAGCCTCCAGAATGGCGTCGTCAGCAAAATAGGCAATGATTGTAATGCATTCAAGTTTGACGTTGCCGGATGGATCGCGTGACGTGAATTTCGCCGGACGTTCCACGTGGACCTTTTCTGGCCTCGCCAGCAAGGGGAGCGAAGCAGAAGCTCCGACCGCCCAACGATCCTTGATAGGGAGCGTTGCGGCTGTTGCGGAATAATCGAAATTGCACGGATGTGTTCGGCACCGCCAGCGTCAAAGACGTCTCGTCGGCGGCGATGATATCGACTTCGAGCGCCTCGTTAGGGCGGTCTATGTCTGTGAGAGTTATTCGTCCTTCCATGATGGATGCTCCCAAAACGAATTTTTGAAATTGATCAACGGCGAGCGCGCTGCTGGTCGGGAAATGTCGGCTCCGATGCGCCTCGATGTGAGGGTGATGGCGCAAGCGCAATGAGCCGCTGTAGCCGGCTTACCCAGAACGCGATCGACTAATTGTCCGTCCGCCGCAGCCTCACGTTTTCCAACGCCTCTCGTATCATTTCATCGACCGCGAAGCGGACATTGCTCTCGAGCGCGTCGAGTCCGTCTCTGCCGATCAGATAGAGAGCGTCGTCGACGTGCGATTCGAGGAAGTAGCGGGAGATGATCGGCGGGTCGAAACCTGCACCTCTCGATCTCGCTCTGATGCTCGCTGTCGCAGCGTCACGTAGCGCGCGAGCAAACTGCTCGCGTGTGCTCAACAAAATCGTCGCCAAAGAGACGGCGTGACCCAGATGCTTCTCACGCATATTCGGACTCTCGGTCGGTTACGGACTCGTCCCCTCTGCCGCGCGGGCGCTTCCCTTCCTCGAACCAGCGGCGACCATTTGTAGAGTATACTCCGTAGATAAATAGAGCGCCGGGAGACCGGCAAGGAGTAGTCGGTGCAAGTCCGATACGATGA
>NZ_JBQUZK010000025.1:0-13145 GCF_056313885.1 Methylosinus sp. DMC45 | reverse complement strand
CTGGACAAAGCCGGCTAAGGCGATTTTCGCCAAGCTGGCCCGCGTTCCTGCACCTTCCGTCTGAGTCAGTGCACTAGGCCGGATTGGGGACGCCAAGGCCGTCCTTATGAGAAAGAACAAGAAGTCTGCTCCAAACTGTGGTTGCGAATGCTTTCATCAGTAAGAGGCTCGAAGCGCTGCGACCGATAGGACCAGTTGAATAGACGCCTATTCTTTGTCACGAGGAGCGCATGAAATGTCCACTGAAAACTGTCCGATCCTCCTCCATTTGTGTACGGCACGTATAACGTGAGACCTAGCTGATCCAATAGCGAATGCGATTGGCGATAACGGAATAGGCCCGCATCTTCCCCCATCAACAAGCACGCCGCTTCGCCCTGCGCTACCTGTCGAGCGGCGAACGAGACAAAGGCGATATTTGCCGCGGACCATATCTGAACCGCAATAGGGAGCGCGAGAATAAGCAAGGCGCGTCCCGCCCATACATGCCGCCAATTATATTCCAGTTGTTCTTTGGATAGCGCGCTACCTATGAGATAAATCAAAGACGTCGTACTGGTTACGAATAAAACCTGATGCGCGTAAGGAATTTTACTCACGATTCCCGGGATTGTGGATATGAACAACATTGTGGAAAACAAGAAGGCTGGAGATATTCTTGGGATCACGTCGAAGCTCAAGCGTGAAATTAATATTCGCGCAATGGCGCACATCGCCCAAGTCTGCAATATGAGCGCGGGCGTCTCGTCGCGTGTCTCGTTGAGCACCAAACCGAGCGAGTAGAATAGACATAAGATCAGTTCTATCGACAACACGGGGATCAGTATGGAGCTCATCCACAAAAGTGTCCAGAGTTGGAGTAAATGGCATTATCTGCGCGCTTTACGAAATCATATCCCGCGGCCCGGCGCGCTCACGTGAAAGACAAGAACTTGGATTCGCAGGATATCCCGCGGTTGGAATGCAAATTACGACACATTTGGCGCTTTTGACAAGGCTGCGAGGCTGCGAGGCTGCGGAGGCCGGAGACGGAGCACAGGAAAGTGGACGACCTGCTCAGTTCTGGAGTGAACGGCAGAAATGGGTCGATGCTGTTGAAAAACTAATTTCAGGGTCCCCTTGAAAAATTCCCGCGGAAACTGGCGCGGTAGCAGGGAAAGGGACTGGGCCCCTACCTTTCACTGCGACGATCGAACGAGTGACTCTCCTAGCCTGAATGGGGGCCGTCAAAGGCCGACTCTGAGAAATTTCGCATTTCGCCTCATTTTTTGGCGCGCTCCAATTTTCGAGTTTTCAACAGCATCGGTCAGAGCCCGCTCTTCGGCAGAAGAGCGCTCCCTCCACTCGCTCGAGAGGCAGATAAGTCGAGGCCGAATATCAGGTGGCCGGCGAGCTATTCCGACCAGCGGCTCCAACGTCGTCCTTCCAGTCTTTCCGCGCATTGTGATCGAACTGCGTTTTTCGGGCTCTTTCCGATCCCCGCTTTCGAAAGCGCCACCCGACTTCGGTGCGAATTCACTGGTGCGAATTCACTAAAATGAGCTTATTTCTCCGCTGCCGAGCGCCATGTAGAGAGCGACAGTGTCGACGAGTCGCTGGGCGTCGGTCCGAATGCGAGAGATCGAGGCGTCGAGATAGGCGCGTTGCGCATCGACGACGGCGAGGCGCGACACGTCGCCGTATCGCTGCTGCGAACGAATTTTGTCGAGAAACTTTCTCGACGTGGCTTCGGCGATGCGAGCCTCGCGAACAGCGCGCGCGTCGCCCTGTAATGCGCGCAAGCAATCCGCGACATTCTGGAATGCATTGACGACTGCCGAGCGATATCGCGCTTCGGCCTGGGCGAGTTCGGCCTCGGCGGCGCGTTGCTTGTTCAGAAGCGTCATGCCGTCGAAGACAGGCTGGGCGACAGTGCCGGCGAGCGTATAGAAACCCGCACCCGGCGTGAAGAGCTGCGCAAGCGTAAAGGCGCTGGCGCCGCCATTGGCGGTCAGCACGACATTGGGCAGTCGCGCGGCGACGGCGACGCCGATCTGCGCGCTCGCGGAGTGGACGCTCGCTTCCGCCGCCTTGATGTCAGGACGTTGCGCGACGAGCCGCGAAGGCAGGCTGACCGGAAGATCGCGCGGAAGCGTCAGCTCCGAAAGCTCGAAGGTTTCGGCGATCGCCTGTGACGGGTATCGACCGGTGAGCGCCGAGAGCAGATTGCGCTGCTGCGCGAGACGGCTTTCCAAAGGCGGCAGTGTCTGACGGGCCCGCGCCAAGGCGGACTGCTGCGAAAGAATATCTGTTCCGGCGACGGCGCCATAGGCGAATTGCCGTTCGAGCAGGGCCGAGCGCTCCTCTTCGAGAACGATGACCCGCCGCGTGGCCGCGATCTGGCCGCGCAGCGACGCCTCCTCGATCGCCGCCTCGGCGACATTGGCCGCCAGCGTCAGATAGGCCGCCTGCTTTTGCCAGATCTGGACCTCTCTCCGGGCCTCCAACGACTCGACGGCGCGTCGATTGGCTCCCCAAATGTCGGGCGCGTAGCTGATCTGCACCTGCTTGGTGAAAAAGGAATAGGCCTGCTGTGTCACTCTCGTGCTGGTGGAGTCGCCCGAGGCGAACGTATAATTCGAGTTCGAATTCAGGCTCGCTTGCGGCAGGAGCGCGCCCTTCGCCGCGTCGGCATCGTATCGAGCGACGCGGATCGCCGCCTCGGCGGCCTCCAATGTCGGACTGTGGGAAAGCGCCTCTTCGACGAGGTCATTCAGATGCTTGGAACGGAACGCCGTCCACCACCGATCTGGAACTTCCGCGCCTTCACGGAACTGTTGGCCGTTTCCGGGCGAGGTTGTCTTCTCCGGTGTGAAGCGCTCGACCGCAGGCGCGACGGGCGCCTCGAAATCGGGGCCGACTGCGCAACCCGCGAGCGACGCCGGAAACAAGAAGGCGAGAAACATTCGCGGAAGCGCGTCGTTGGCGCTGCGCAGCCGCATTACGCGCTTTCCTCCGGGACGGGCGAAGATCGACATAGAGGAAGGGGCGCGCTCAATCACGGGCGAGCGCCTCCACAGGGTCGAGCCGCGCCGCGCTGCGCGCCGGAAAATAGCCGAAAATAACGCCGGTCGCCGTGGCGCAGACGACCGCAGAGAGAATCGCCGAAAGAGATAGGCGCAATTCCCAATTCGACGGAAGGAAATATCCGACGCCCCAACAAGCCAGATAGGAGAGCGCGACGCCGACCGCGGCGCCGACGAGACAGACGACAACGGCCTCGATGAGGAATTGGCGTTGGATATCTCCTTGCCGCGCGCCCACGGCGATGCGCACGCCGATTTCGCGCGCACGCTCAGACACAGACACCAGCATGATGTTCATGACGCCGATGCCGCCCACCGTGAGCGAGGTGATGCCGATCGCGGCAAGAAGCAGAGACATGGAATTGAAGAAGGCGACGCCGGACCTGATGCGCTCGGCCAAATTGAACACCACGAAATCCTTGACCCTGTGCCGACTGGTGAGAAATGGCGTCATCTTCTCCTCGGCGACGGCCGGCGGCTCGCCGTCGCGCAGAGCCACGACGATGCTGTCGAGATAGCTGCGTCCGATCAGCCGCGCCCCGGCGGTGGTGTGGGGAACCCACACATTCAGCTTGGAGCCGCCCCTGCTCTCCTGCCGGTAATTCCTGCCGGTGACGCCGACGATGACGCAAGGCAGCTTGCCGACGTAGAGCGTCTGGCCGATCGGGTTGGCGCTTCCAAAGAATCGCTGCCTCACATTGGCGTCGATCACCACGACCTGCGCCTGTCTCGAAATATCGTCGCGGTTGAAACCGGCTCCCTGCGCGATCGGCAAGCCGGTCATCTCGAAATAATTCACTCCGACGCCGGTGATGCTGGCCGAACCACTGGACGCGCGATGGCGCAACAACGCAGATTGCGCCAGTTGCGGACTGGCGTCCTTGACGTAGTCCTGTCGACGTAGCGCCTCGACATCGGCACTGGTCAGAGTCTGAATGCGTGTGGCGTCAGGGTCGCCCCAGTCCTTGCCCGGATAGATCTCGAGCGTGTTCGTCGTGACGCCCTCGAGATCCTTGGCGATGACGCGTCGAGCGGCTTCGCCGAGCGCCACCATAGTGACGACAGATACAATTCCGATGACGACGCCGAGCAGGGTGAGGGCCGTGCGCAGGCGATGGCCGAGGAGCGCGACGACCGCCATGTGACCCGCATCGAGGAAGCGCGGCCAAATGCCCTCCCGCGAAGGCGTAGCCGATCGCGGCCGTTCGTCGGTCTGGTCGGCCGTCGCAGCAATGCCGGGGATGACTGCGGTTTCCCGAGGCGTCTCCGCGCTGGTCGTCTCGGGCCGACTTGCTACGCCTCCCGCCGAACCCCTCGTTACGTCTGACACGATACGGCCATCAGCAACTGTGATGATTCGCTGCGCATGCGCGGCGACCACAGGGTCGTGCGTCGCCAAAATCAATGTATGGCCCAGCCGATTCAAATCCAGCAGCAGCTTCATCACCTCGGCGCCGGTCGCGCTGTCGAGCGCGCCGGTCGGCTCATCGGCGAGGATCACTTGGCCGCCATTCATCAGGGCGCGCGCGATGGAGACACGCTGTTGTTGTCCGCCCGAGAGTTGATTGGGGCGATGGTCCAGGCGCTCCTCGAGGCCAAGTCGCTCCAGCAAGACGCGCGCGCGCCGATGGCGCTGCTCCGCCTCCATTCCCACATAGATCGCGGGGATCTCGACATTGGCTCTGGCGGAGAGTTGAGGCAACAGATTGTAGCGCTGGAACACAAATCCGAAATGGGCGCGTCGAAGTTCGGCGAGCTGATCCGGGACGAGCGTCGACGTGTCCCGCCCCGCGACTCGATAGCTTCCCTCGCTCAATCGATCGAGGCAGCCCAGAATATTCATCAGCGTGGACTTGCCCGAGCCGGAGGCGCCCACGAGAGCGACCATCTCGCCCTCGCGGATATCGAGATCGATTCCGCGCAAGGCGTAGATCTCCTGTGCGCCGGCCGCATATCGGCGTTTTGCTCCGCGGAGCTCGAGCAAGGACGCGCCGATCGTTGCTCCCATTACCGCGTTCCATGGGATGGCGGCGACCAAGACGGCGCCTCGTCTCCGACGACGACGCTCTCTCCCTCTTCGATGCCCTCCAAGACTTCCGCCAGAATGTGATTGTTGACGCCGATTCGGATTTGCCTCGCTTCGGCCACGCCTTTAGCGCCGAGAATGCGCACGGCGTAGCGCCCGTCGATCGCCTGCTCCTTCAATGCCGCGGATGGAATGGCCAGCGCTCCTTTGGACACGCCCAGCCCGATCGACACCTGAGCCGTCATGCCAATGCGCAAGACGTGATCCGGGTTCGGCACGTCGAACAGCGCATTGTAGAATACGGCAGCCGCCGTTCCGCTCATCGATGCGGCCGATTGTCCGCTTTGCCCCATGGCCGGATCGGAATAATTTTGCGGGGCCAGCTCCACCGCTCTCAGAACTCCAGAGTAGCGCTTGTCCGGGTCGCCCATGATGGTGAAGGAGACCGGCTGTCCGATTTTCACATTGATGACGTCGGCCTCGGACACCTGCGTCTTGATCGTCATCGCGTCGAGCTTGGCGAGCTTCAGGATCACCGGCACGATTTGCGCGGCGACCACCGTCTGCCCTTCTTGCGTCAGGACGCCCACGACCTCCCCGTCGATCGGCGCGATGATTTTCGTATAGGAGAGATTGGCGTTGGCGATGTCGATCTGGCTCTTGGCCTGAGCGATCTGCGCGTCCAGCGCAGCGAGGCTCGCTTCATCCGCGCGCGACTGCGCGACAGCGCTCTCCAGGTCGCGCCGCGACGTCGCTGCGCCCTTGATCATTCCCTGCTGTCGTTCGAACTCGAGTTTCGATCGCCACAGCTTCGCCACCGCAGACTGCTTCTGCGCTTCGAGATTGGCGAGATTGGCCTGCGCCCCCTTCAGCTCGTTCTCCGGCAGGAGCGGGTCGATTTCCGCTACGAGATCGCCGGCCCGGACGTGATCGCCGAGCTTCACGGCGAGCGACTTCAACTGTCCCGTCACTCTGGTTCCGACATCCACTTGACGGATGGCCTGCAACGTCCCCGTCGCCAGCACGCTATTTTCTATATCGGCGCGCAAGGCTTTGACGGTCGAATATTGTGGCGGCGACGAGGGGGAGAGAAAGCGCAGCGCAAGAGCGCCGGCGATCGACACGCCGACGGCGACGAATATGAGACGCCCGCCTCCTTTGGTCGTGAAGCGTGGCGTCATTCCCGTGAGCCGTTCGCTTCGACGCGGCCTGTGTGGAGGCGTCGATAATTCGCCAAATCGCGCGAAATCGGATGCCGCCGATCGAAAGCGAGATGCGTGATCGGAACGACCAATACGGCCGAAGCCGCTATTTCGCCTCCGAGCTCGATCCTACACATCAGGCCGACGCTCCCGCCCATGTCGTAGACGCCCGTTACGAGCACATGGGACGACGCCGTGACGTTCGGCGCGTATCCTCGAAGCATTTTGAGCAATGGCGAACGACAATGAGCGGACAGTGGCAAGAAGTCTCGTAGACGGCGCGCCAGCGCTTTCGATGGATGCGCGGTCTCGCGCAGGCGACGAGCCTCCAAAGGAAGCACGCCGAACTGCACGGCGCTCATCGCACCGCCGCCACATCTTGCCGCGCGCGAAATTTGCGCGCTGCGCGCTTCTTCCACCAAATGACGACGCCTGTCGCCGACAGGGCCGTGATCACAAAGCCCATCGCGCAGACGAAGACCTGCATCGGACGTCCAAAAATTTGCGCCATGTGGAGGGATACGAGCCACTGCGTCACGACCCAGCCGGTCGCAACGGTGCTCGCCGCCGTCAGGGATTTGAAGGCGCCGCTGTTCGCATCGAAGGCGACAATCGTGTCGCCGCGTCTGCCGAAATCCCGCGAGCTTCGGATCATATAGGTATAGACGCCCTTGGCGCGCTCGAGACTGAGCGATTGCTCGCTCAACGTCGTGAAGCCATATTGCGCACCCGCGTCCTTAACCAGTTCGCGTCCCCGCGCAAGCGCCTCGCTCCAGCCCAAAGCGGGGCTTTCCAGCGGCGTCTCGAGATCGGGCAAAGCCGCCGGCAACGTCATATCGAACGCGAGCCTCATGACCGGCGTGTAGACGAAATTGAGATTGAAGAACACGCTCGACCACGCGAAAACGAACAGCATGACGAAGGTCCACAAGCCGAACGCCCGGTGAATATCGAAATTGATGCGATAGGCGCCGGCGCCGAGCTTGACGACCCACGCTGGCTTCCACCGGCCCCACCAGGATTTGGAGAAAGCCGAGGCGCGGTCGCGTCGTCGCAGCGGAAAGGTGAGGTAGAAGGAAACGAAGCAATCGATCGTCCAGATCAGCGCCGTTCCGCCGAGAAGATAGACGCCGAGGCCTCCCGCGCTCGCCGGAAGCGCGAGGCTCGTATGAAGGCGATAGATGAAGCAAATGAGATTTTCCTTCGCGAGCGAGACCGCGCATGTCTCCCGCTCGCCGAGCTTTTCGCCCGTATAAGGATCGAGAAATATTTCATTGAACGGAAGCTCGAAAGGCTTGCCGGTCTGCGGATCCATGCGTGGCGCAAATGAAATCGACATCGCGCGGCCGGGCGCTCGAGCGAGCGATACGCCGTCGACACGAATCCGCGGCTCGAGAGCTTCGGCCTTCTCCCGCAATTGCAGCGGGTCCAGCAAGCTCATGTCGCGGATCGGAACTGTCATCAATTCGGGATTGAGCCACACATCCAGCTCCTCCCTGAAGGCGATGACGCTGCCGGTGAGACCGACGATGACGAGAAATCCACCCATCGCCAGTCCCGACCAGCGATGCAGCAATACCCAGAAGGAGCGGGTTATCATTGATTGTCCGCCATTTCGAGAATCGAGTGGCTCCCCTCGCCCACATGCGGGAGGAGGGGAGCGTCCTGCATCGGCCGCTACTCGAATTTGTAGGTGATGTTCGCGAAGATCGAACGAGGTTCGCCACGCTGCTGCTGTCCGCTGCTTGATTTCCAATTGGCGCGATCGAGAAGATTATTGGCGTTGAGTTGTATCTTCAGCCGGTTGTTGACCTGATAGGACGCGAGCAGCCCGAGATCATAAATCGGCGCGATCATGAACGGATATTGATTGGGGCCGAACAAAGCGCCCGTCGCCACCGCATAGGCGTTGGCCTCCGGATTGTTTGGATATAGCGCAGGGGTCTTGCTCGCATAATAGAAGCTGGCGCCGACTTCCAATCCCTTCAGAGCGCCGTCCTTGAAGGCATAGACGCCCGAAAAATTGTAGAACCGACGCGGCGACTGCGGCAATTCGCTGCCCTCGAACGTAGGGAGTCCCTTCAAATTGTTGAGATCCTTCCCCGCGAGTCCGTGCATGAAGGTCGCCGCTACATTCACACGCAGATTGGAAAAGATTTCGCCGCCCACATCGAACTCGAGTCCGTGGCTATGATATTTACCGATCAAGATGCTGCGTTGACCCGAAGGGTCGGTCGGATCGCTAGTCAAAAGATTTTTCTTGGTGATGTCGAAAGCGGTCGCTCCGACCTGGACCTTGCCGCCGAAGAGCTCCTGCTTCACGCCGACGTCATATTGGTCGGCGAATTGCGGCGGCGCCGGATGGCCTGGGGTGAGGTTGCCGTTGTTGGGATTGAATGTCTGGCCCCATGCGGCGAAGATCGAGGTCTCCTCGAATGGCTGAAATACGCCTCCGATGTGCGGAGAGAAATGGCTATATTTTTGGGGAGTAGTCAAATAGTTATCCCCGTTTCCAAACAGGTTTGCCGGATCACGCGAAATTGTCCATTGCTTTTCGTGATCGTAGCGACCGCCAATTAGCAATTTAAACTGATCCGTTACCTCTACGAGATCCTGGCCATAGACAGCGCTGAGCCACGTGGTCGTTGTCTGGCCGAGCCAAGTCGCGGAACAGCCAGATGTCGGAACGAAACATTGATCTGCCGGATAGATGGGATAGAAAATATTGATCGACTCGGGAGTCGAAGCAAAATTCATCGTACTGTAATATTTATCCCAGCTATTTTGCCTGTACAGTCCGAACAATATATTGTGCTTGACGGGGCCGGTATTAAACTTTCCTCTGAGATCGACCTGGCCAACGAGGCCATCGGTGGTGTCCGAGGAATTGACTCCGAGGTTTTCATATATCGTAGAGACGCCGTCAAAAAAGGGGGCGAAGCCCGGCCCGAGAGTGCCGGTGCGCCCATAGTCGGCTATCGCGGTGATATTCCAGTTCTCGTCGAATGCATGCTCATATTTAATTGTCGCATTGGCGAGCGTATTATTTTGATTAGCCCTTAGATCTCCGAAATATCGCTCGCGGGGCAGGTATTGGAATACTGGATAGAGCGGCAAGCCGCCGCTAGCGCGATCGTGATTGACGCCATATTTTCCATGAAAGCTGAATTTGTCGCCATTGTCGAAAATCCAGGTTAGAGCCGGCGCAATCGAGATGCCGTCATGGTAATCATAATGGTTGACGAACCCTCGCTCCTCGAATGCGGCATTGAGCCGAAAAAGAACGCTCTTGTCCTCGCGCAAGGGCGTATTGAGGTCGATCGTCGTGCGATGAAAGCCGAAACTGCCTATTCCCTCGCTGATAATCGCGAAGAATTTATCGGTCGGCTTTTTAGTGATGAAGTTTACGACGCCGCCAAATCCGAGCGTAGCTCCATAAAGCGTCGAACTCGGTCCTTTTGCGAATTCGACATGATCGATGTCGCTCAGATCGACGCCGACATAGCCATAGTTTCGCGGCATTCCATCAAGTAAAATCGGCCCCCCGGTAGGAAATCCGCGGACAGTAAAGAGAGGAGTGTTGTGTGTGCCGGAGCCGCCGCCTTGCGGGTCGCCGATGACGCCGCTGACCTGGTTGGCGAGATCATATACCTGTAGCTGCGGGCCCTGATCTTCGATTAATTGCGGCGCTATGACTTTTACCGATTGCGGCACATCACGCAGCGGAACATCCATCTTCGTCGCCGTGGAGGCGTTCGGAGTGACATAGGTTTCTTTTGGGAGATTGCCGAATTTGTCGGCGGCTCCGGGCGACTCCGGCTTTTCCGGCTGTGCGGCCCGCGACGCTCCGATATCGATCGTCGGCAGCGCTTCTTGGGCGCATGTCATGTCGGGAGCAAAAGCGAATGTGAGCGCGCAGGCGGAGGCGCCGCGCAGCAAGGCCGAGCGAAACATGAGACTTCTCCTGATACGGCGCGTCGGCCGTCGAGACTGGATCGAACAAATGCCGCTCGAAAGCGGCAGTCAGTCAGGAGAGAGAAGGAGGCGCCCTGGACGACCACGAGCTCGTCCAACCGAGCGGGTCGCCGTCGTCATCGGCGAGCCCGGCCCGAGCAACGGGATCGGGGGAGCCGAACGTCTCGAAATAGGCGTCGATAATGTCCGCGACGCTATGAAAAGACAGCGCGTGACAATCGCGGACGCAGCAGAGAACGCAACGATCCGAACAATCGTGTCGATCTGGGGAAGGAGTCTCTCCGCCGCCGAGGCAGAATACGTCGAATGAAGGCGCCGTGGCGACGCTCGGAGCTGCTTCGGCGTGGGCGAATTGCCGATGGGCCGCGGCGAGCGAGCCGACGCTCTGAAAGAGCATAAGCAGCGCGACAATGCTTCCGAGCAGCCGATGCGCGGAACGCGATTGAAGACCCGCCACCCTCATTCTTGCGCTCTCCGTTCGAGAGGATTCATCCGCGACGCGAACGCCCGCGACGCCGCGAACCCGTCGAATGGCGCCGAGGCGACCCGCGAGAAGCCGCTCTTAGAGCCTTACGTAAATTAGCCGCCTGTGTTGAAACTAAGTTGCGGCGGGCAATTTGAAAAAAATCTCGAAAAAGGCCAAGATTTGGTTCGACCTGTGACATAAGCGCCACAGGTCGCGCTCGCCGACCCTCGATCCTTGCCCGGCTGCGACGGACCGGAGATGAAGGACGCTCGATGCATATTCTGATCGTGGAAGACAATGTCGACTTGGCGACCAAGCTGGCCGAGCAGGTGACGAGTTGCGGGTTCGATGTCGATCGCGCCGGTTCGATAAGAGAAGCGCGCGAAATCATCGACTCTCGCGATTTCGCGCTCGTCGTGCTGGATCGAAGGCTGCCCGATGGAGACGGCATCGGCCTCGTGCCGGAGATTCGACGATTGCGGCCGCGGATGCGCGTTTTGATGCTGACGGCGCTCGACGATGAGGAAGAGATGGTCGCCGGGCTCGACGCCGGCGCCGACGACTATCTGACCAAGCCATATAATCCAAAAGAGCTGACGGCGCGCATTCGGGCCAATCTGCGTCGTCTGGACGGCGATCCGAGCCCATCGATCCGATTAGGGGAGCTATCGTTTGCGCCGGACAGTCGAGAGGTCGCTGTGCGCGGCGAGGCGATCGTTTTGCAGAAGCGGGAGCTCGATCTTCTCGAGACGCTGATGCGAAAGCCGGGGCGGGTGGCGCTGCGCGATCGGCTCCTCGAGGATTTCTACGGCGACAAGGACGAGTTGCATGTGAATAATTTGAATGTCGTTGTCTCGCATCTGAGGCGACGACTGAAGGAGTGCGGGGCCGGAGTCGAAATTCACGCCGCCCGCGGCATCGGCTATTTCATCGCAAAGTCCAGCGCATGATCGCGACGCGCTCTCTCGCGCTCCGTTTGGCGGCGTTCTTGGTGGCTGGCCAGTTCATTTCTTACGCCCTGACGCTCACGGGCCATTTGGCGCTCGTCATGTCTGGAGCCTTGTCTGTTCAAGAGGGATCGTGGAACGATTTCGGCCAGGAGGAGGCGCTTCAGCTGATCGAAAAGTCATTGGCGATCGGGGCGGATGGCGCCGCGCATATCGAGCCGACAGGCGAGTTGCGCGACCTCGAGCTTCGAACCCCTACGCTGAAATTTGCGGCTTTCGATCCAAAGACCAATGCCGCCTTGCCGGGATCGTCGCACGATCTCGTGGTCGCGCTCGGAGGCCGGGATCGCACGACGACGCTGTTCTCTCAGTTCCGCATTTCTGGAGAGGTCGAGGACGATCTTCGCGGCGTCGAACAATTGGTTGCGACGCCATTCGGAAAATACTCTATCGCAGCTTACGGATATCGCTTTGCTTGGAAGCAGGTGGTTCTCGACCTGTATCGAGACATCGTGAGAGTCTTCAAGCAAATGATTCCGATGTTTTGCGTCACGGTCGCCGTCGGCTGGATCACGCTGCGGCGCGGATTGCAGCCCTTGCGCAAGGCCGCGGATCAGGCGCGAGGAATCGACGCCGAGTCGCTCAATCAGCGGCTCCCGGAAAGCGACATGCCGAACGAGGTCGCCCCTTTCGTGGTCGCGATAAATGACGCACTGGCGCGAGTCGACGCTGGAGTCGCGCGGCAACGCCGCTTCAACGCCAATGCCGCACACGAATTGCGGACGCCGATCGCCATATTGGTGGCGTGTGTCGAGACGATGCGCGACGACGCGAGCTCCCGCGAGCTGCGACGTCATCTCGACCATTTGCAAAATATCGTCGAGCAATTGCTCATATCGGCGCGTCTTTCTGGAAGGACCCCGAAGAGCGAGGCGCCGCTCGATTTCGCAGCGCTCGTTCTGGCGAAGGTCGCGGACTATACGCCACTCATAATGGAAAACGAACGCGCGATCACCTTTGAGGGACCTTCGACCGGAGTCATGGTCCGGGGCGATCGTCGCGCTTTGGAGAGCGTCATCGCCAATCTGATCGACAATGCATTGCGGGCCGAACCGAAAGGCGGAACCGTGCAGGTGCGCCTGACTTCTGAAGCGACTCTGGAGGTGATCGATCACGGCGAAGGCGTCGCGGAATTGGATCGAAGCATGATTTTCGAACCCTTCTGGCGAAAAAGCGAGGCGACGCCCGGAACCGGCTTGGGTCTCGCCATCGTCAAGGAAATCGTGGAATTTCAGGGCGGCAAGATCTCCGTCGATGAGACGCGGGGCGGTGGAGCGACATTTTCAGTGTCCTTTCAAAGGTAGCTCGTCCACGGCGCGTTACATGTTGACGTGCCCCCGAAGTTTCATCCAGCGGCGAGTTGAGTCCCGGCGGTTGATACGCCCGCGGGCGTGGGGTGAGCAA
>NZ_JBQUZK010000024.1:0-1402 GCF_056313885.1 Methylosinus sp. DMC45 | reverse complement strand
TGACAGTCTGGGCCATGAGCCCAGACTCGCACGCCGAGCCGCAATTGTGAATCCTATGTCGGTGTCAGCGCACTAGAGGGCCTCGCTCGAGTTTTTTGAGCGCCGTCGGGAAATCTTCCCGAATTCAGCGCTCGCCACGTTTGGCATTCTGCCTGATCCCAGGCCGAGCTTTTTCGCGCATTGGGGTGATTTTGGAAAATTGATCTGAACTTACGCGTCGCCCTGAGAGAAAATCTTCCCAAAGCTAAACAGAAGCGATGCCGGAAAGCCCAATGCCAACACTAAAATGCGGAGAGGAGTCTCGCGCGTCGTCCGAGCATAGCGATTCAATAAAGCGCGGCGGATTCCCACCTCCGGAGAGAAAAAAAATCCTATCGGCGTTGGGCGGCTGGGAGGGGATCATGGCGCTGTCGATGGATCTTCGCGAGAGGGCGATGAACACGATCCTGGGTGTGCAGACGTAATCGGGCTCGGCGGGAGCCTTTCGGCGGTCGAGCAGACTGTCGGGTATAGTGGCGGCGGTTCAACGACGATCCGACGTAAAGGACGAATTCCCTAGACTTTCTGCGCCGGTCTCGGAAGACCGCGATCTGCGTGGTGGCGAGCAAAGACTGCGAGACCCTCTTGGAGTGCTGCTGACGCATCGGCGTACGCTGGAACGCAAGCTTCTCGACATAGAGAACCATGTTCGCCAGTCGTTGACAGTGTTCGGTCTGATGCTGGGTCCGCGCGTTCAGCGCAGTTCATTCGAGGCGCGTGTGCGTGCGCTGGTGGCACATGATCGACTGATCTCCGGCGTGACGGAGTGCATCCTGCGCGCCTAATCCACGCTGTGGAGTGAATACAAGCGGCTGCACCGCTGCTCGTCCAGTTCGTCGGCCGCCACGAGTTCTGCCGCCGCTTCACGGCGATTCCGGGCGTCGGTTCGGTGACGGCGCTGTCGTTCAAAGCGGCGGTCGACGACCCGACCCGCTTCGCTAAATCCAAGACCGTCGGCGCGCATTTCGGACTGACGTCGCGCCGCATTCAGAGCGGCGATACGATCAATATCGACGGCCATATCTCCAAATGCGGCGACGGCGAAGTGCGCACGGCGCTCTACGAAGCGGCCAGCGCTATGCTCGTGCGCTCCAAGAAATGGTGCGCCGTGGAGGCGTGGGGCGTCAAGATCGCGGCGAAGCGCGGCCACAAGCTCGCCGTCGTGGCGGTCGCGCGCAAGCTCGCCGTCATCATGCATCGGATGTGGATCGACGGCAGCACGTTCCGTTTACGGCGCAGGAGGAATCCTCGGGCTCGCCGATAAAGAGGGACGAAGAGAACGCCGGCGATCGCATCGTGAGCGCGCCGCCGTAGTTGATCGAAGCGCGCAGGAACGACGACATGACGACGAATTGACGGCGCA
>NZ_JBQUZK010000023.1:0-18947 GCF_056313885.1 Methylosinus sp. DMC45 | reverse complement strand
CCCGCGTTCAGCAAACCTCGGCAGAGATCCACTTAAAATCCGCGGGGAGTTGTCCAGAGAAGCGGGGCCAGCTCTGATGGCCTTCGCGTCCGCATCGGACAAATAGGTGCTGCCGCTCGGCGTAGCGGCGACCGCCAACCGGATGAGGATGGCCCGATGGTTATCCTCCAGCACATCCCGCAGTGCGTCGGCGTGTGGGCGTTTGCGCTCCTGCCCCTCTATGAAGAGCTTCAGCACTTCCTCTTTAGTCGTGGGAAGGACGCCGCCGGGCGTATTCGTCACCAAGGCATTCAGGTAGAGAGGAATTGCGACAAGGTCGCGCACGCCCTCGGTCCGCCACGCGCCATCGACGACCTTTATGCCGGCCTCTCCCGCAGCGCTCCGTGCGATCTCCATCTGCTGGTCGTCGGAGAGCGCCTGCACGTCGATCGTTATGCCAGTGATGGGGAGCTCGGTGGCCTGCCGACGCGTGCTGATGACGATACGAAGCAACGGATAGTCTAGCTTCAGGTCATCAATTTCCGCTGCCGCCCGATCGCGCGCCGCTTTGTCGAGTTCGTTCCAACCATCGAGGATCAGCGTCAGTCTATTCTCGTTGGCGCGGTTCAGGATGTCTCGCGCCGTGATGCCATCGAACGCGGGATTATTTGCGACCGCCTCCATGAGGCCGTGGCCACGCTTCGCCCAGTTACAGAGACGTACGAAGGCCACCGCCTCCTGCGGGTCCGCCAGAATGCTCTCCGCGGCCTGTATCAGCGTCGTTGACTTGCCGGTGCCCGGCGCCGAGACGATGGCGACCATCCCAACCGTGCGGATGGTGCTGCCAAGGTCGTTGATATGGTATTCGCCGTCTTTGTCCGCTGCCTTCAGGCCTAGGGTAACGGGATGCCGGGGCCAAGCATCGAGCTTCTTGAATTTGGCGACGTCCGCTACCGAGGCGATATGGATGCGCACCGGCAAAGTGGGGTCCGCCGCCGGCTGAGCGAGCACGATGGCGTTCCCTTCCATGTCCTCGAGCATGGGGGCAGCCTCAGCCGGGATGACGATCTTGCCGGTCTGCAGCTCCCGCACGGTGGCCGCTTCGGATTTCCAGCGCCAAGCATGTAGCATGTCGACGGTGAACTTCGTGTCGGAGTCGATCAGCTTGCCGCATTGCTGGCACATCCAGATGCCGTTGTCGGCGTGCGAGCGCTGCGCGGGCGTCATGGTGGTGTCATAGCGGGGGCCGCCCGGCGACGCGGCACAGACGTGAGAAGCCACGCCCAGTAGGACCGTCCCGCCCGTGCTACTCGAGCCTATCGTAAGTGTGCGACATTGCGGGTTCGAACAACGATAAGCCACTCGCTGGGCGAGCAGCCGTTTTGTCGACTCAGTGAAATTGTCCCGCTGCAATAGCATTCGGTGGATTCGTTGAGTGATGGGTATCAATCCATCGATACCCTAAATGGTGGTATTCGGCCAGCGTTTGCGCACGCATAGGCGCAACGCGCCTACAGATGCCGGTTACTTCATGCGCCATCTCGAGGATCCCCAGGCATTGCAGATCATGCAGGCACATCTGACCACAGAACCAACGGTCTTCCAGATCGGCCCGAGCTGTGCGCAGCGACACAGATGCTTCGCCGCGGCGAAATGACGGTGGAGTCGATGGCCGCGGTTGCCGGATTGACCGAGGCGCAGGTCGAAGCCGAGATGAAGCGCACAGCTACCGAGGTCATCGAGCCGAATACCAAATGACGACCGACGCAAGGCTTGCCTAAAACTGCCTTGCCGAGCTAAATCAGGGGATGATCGTCACAGTAGCGTTCGATGTAAAGAACCACGTTGAAGTGATGGAAGGCTGGCCCATCAAATTGGGCAACAGTACCTTCTTCCTGGAACGTGAAGCCAACGTACTGAAGCGCGTTTGCGTCGCCTTCTCAGGCGTGGACGTCGCACAGGCTCCTCATGTGAAGCCGGCCGGGTCGGAGGCCGAGATTCCGCACATCACGATATTGGGAGGCGAGCATGCCTCTTTAGCTCGGAAGAGCATCATGAATTGGCAGGCCGTTATAAGCGGCCAGCAGATTGTAGACTTAGACTATGACAATTACGAACTGCACTTCCACGCGGAAGACGTTAGTGAAGAAGCCAACATCCATCTCAAGTCGTTTCGCCTGAAGCCCGGCCATGATCTGAATCGGGAGTGCGATTTCGAGCAAATCGGAAGGGCCTTTTGTGTAGGTCAGATTTCCGATGATCGAATTGAATCGACCTCGCATTTTCGCGAAGGGCGATTAGCGTACGGTGCCGGCCGGTACATCGACGCGTATAATAACATGTACCTGTTTCTAGAGACGCGATTCTGCGACGGAAAGACTGGCAACGATAAGCAAACGGATCTCCTGTCGAAGCAAACAGAACTCTGCCATGCCATCGAGAACAATGCGAAGGCGTTCGCAAAACAAAAATCGACGGGAGCGCCTGAGTTCAATCTCTTTAAACTCGGGGACAACACTCGCGAAAAGATCCGAGCCTTGGTACTCCTGCGTGGAAAGCTGCGTCATCATTCGCTAAAGAGTCCGCAGCGCTGGGATCCGAACAAGCAGAATGAGTACGAAGGTGCAGCAAGATTCCTCAGTGCTGTAGTCGGCGACATCGTCCTCAAGGAATCGCTTGATGACATTTACGGACCCGCGGCACTGCAGTTGTTCCGCGAAATCTCGGTCGCCACAAGTCATGAGACCAAGATCAAGGTGAACACGCATAGGCTCAACAAGGAGCGAATGCTGGTATTGGACATGAGCTATCCGACGACGGTCTTGTCTAGCAAGCTTTGCCTTTCGGCGCTCCGAAACGCCGTGCAAGAATGTGAAAAGGGTAGGCAACTTGGGGACACGGTTCGATTACAAGCGTCGAGTACCCATTCCGAGCTTGAGTTATTTTCGTTGGATTTCGACGTTTGGGCCTACACTCAGAGTCGAGCGATAGAGACGAAAGACCCTATCGTCTCGGTCAGGTGCGGCTTCGAGCATTATCAAAACGCAATTATCGTCCGGCATGAATTCTCGATCCCTGTTCCGGGCAGCAAGCTGTCGATCCCAGACGTGTGGAAGCTGTTGCGAAAATGCTTTGACCATATCGAGGAAACGGACCCGACGACGCGGATCATGAGCCTGAAGCTGTATTTGCGTGACTGGGACAAAGCTTTCGTCGCATATCGCGTAGGCGCTCAGGTCACCAACTGATCTCGATTGGCGATCGAGGCATTTCAAGAGTTCGATCGGACGGCAGTTTTCACCGATACTGGTCTGTAAGAAGACAGTCCGCTACCGGCCCCGGATCAGAACTGAAGGCCAACCGAAAGGGAATGAAACTCGGGCGACAACACGCGCATCCTGGGCGGATCACGGCGAGGATCAGGTTCTATTTTAGGCCGCCGTCGCTTTCAATTTCCGCCGTTTTGGTTCAAGTTCGCTTCGCAAATTAGCTTGACCGGAGTCGATTATGGGCCGTCGTCGCTCAGACGCTGAAGAGATGCAAAATATCAGAGAACTCAGCGCTTTTCGGGGTTTCTGGAGAGATAGCCCGGAATACCCGCAAGAGAACATCGCCAATGATCACGTTCGGTATCCGGTAGACGTTATCTACACATGGGGTAACGGGCAATCAAGGGTGGAATTTTCGTCCGAATTTCGTGCATTCGTAGGTTCTGGACCGGACGACGGATCGGTGGATATTGATGACACGGCAAAGGTACGCATCAAGGATTTCCACCTGAGCTTCAAACCAGCGTTTCAGAATTATACCTACGACCCTTCCGATCACTCCCTCCTCATCACTGACACCTCGCCAAAGATGGGCGGCAAGTACGAGGTCCGGATTAAGCCCAACATCGAGGAGCCGTGACAGGGACGCCGCGGTCACGAAACGCCCCGCGCCTCACAATTCGCCGGCAGACGCGCTCGGTGTTCGACTCAATCATAACTGGCGAGCAGGGTGAGGTTGGATAAGCGCGCCTAGACATACAGAAGCAGACGGGCCGCCGTGACCATATGGATTGACTGATTGCCGCTGAGGCGCCCTGAGCTGCCAGACCGGGGAGCTCCAGCCCCTGGCGTCCGCCGGCGTTGTGTCCGCTTTCCCGAGCAACATCCCTAATAGCGGACCGTCCGCAGACGGCCCCATTTGAGACTTTCATTGCCTCGTCGCACAGCGTCAGAAACTGGCGCCAAATAGACGTCACGCCAGTTCCGGCCGGCCCTCTGTCGTCTGGCGAGTTCAGCCGCGAGTTTTCGGCTTGCTGCGCTCGAGAAGCTCGGCGGGTTCAACGCCGAACGCGTCAGCGATCCGCCCTATAATACCCACCCTCGCAGACACATTGGCGCGCTCGATCGCACCTACATAGCGAGAGCTCAGCTGTGCCTTCTCGGCAAGCGCTTCCTGCGTCCATTTCCTGGCGTTACGCAGGCGACGGACATTCGTCGCTATGACCTCCTCGATTTCCATCGTGGCATGGAAGCCGAGTCAAGAACGTTCATTCCAGGAACGAACATTCTGATTCGTCGGCGGCCATGCTACGCTCGGCCTCTGCCGAACCTGCGAGTCTGCGTTCCCAGCGAACAACGTGATGCGCCGATTGCATCACATGTGGAATAGAACGCCAACCAATCCTGGGATATAATCCTGCCGTCTCGCCATGAATTCGCCGGCATAGAACGACAGGCAGGTCCGCAATGAGCACGCCAGCCTTCGAAGATCGTCCGCCCCTCACCGACCACGTGAACGCTTACGACGAACGTCACCTCACGACCTACCTGCGACTGCTGGACGCCGCCGAAGCAGGCGCCGACTGGCGCGAGGTCGTCGCGGTGATTTTCGGGATCGATCCGGAGCGCGAGCCGGAACGGGCGAAGATCATCCATGAAAGCCATCTGGCCAGGGCGAGATGGATGTCCGCAGCCGGCTATCGGCAGCTTTTGGGCGCGCGCCCGCAATAGTCTTTCTTCTCACCTGCCATAAAAAGGTCACGGGCGCTCGCGGCACGCGATGCAACCCTTTGGGCTAGTTTTGGTTCTGCCATTCCGGAATCGTCGAAGTCGCCGCTCGAGCTACGAGGCCAAGCCGAGGAGCGCTTCATGCCGACGAATTTTTGGAAATCTCCTGATTCTGTCAAGCAATTGAACGACCTGGATCCTTCCGGTTTCGCGCTCGAATTCCTGCGCCGGAATCCCAAATATCGCCAGGACTATCGCGAGACGCTGAGGCGGATCGAACGCGGCGCCGTCGACGAAGCGACCGCGCTTTCGAGCCTCGCGCGTCGCTGGGGGTTGCAGTTTCGCTCATGACCCGGAAACTCCGGCAGGGAATGAGCCAGCTCTATGGCTCCCTGAGATCGACCCCGCCACGCTGATCATCGCCTCGGCGCCGCCCCGCTTCGCGGCGGACGGGACCTTTGATCCGACCGCCTTTGGCACCATCGCTGCGGATAAGTTCGACGATGGCGGAAGGCGGCTCGTCGTTGGCGGCGCCCGAGGCGACATTCATGTCTGGATGAACGAAGGCGCGCCGAGCCGCCCCGCGATCATCTTGCCGCTCGACGCGTCACTCGAAATCCGGCTCGAAGTCGCGTCGCGGTTCGTTCGTCTTCTTCAAGGCAGCGCCGAGGGGCCGCTTCCTCACGCGCTTCAATTGACCGCGCAGCGACGCGCGCGTCTCATCCTGTTGCTGCACGCGCTGGATTTCCGGCTCGGCGGCGCGGGGCCACGCGACATTGCCGCGTCCCTGATCGACGCCGAGGACGCTGCGCTTCCCGCGCTCGAGTGGAAGAGCTCGGCGACGCGCCGCAAGGCGAACCGTCTCATCCATGACTCCGTCGCGCTAATGAACGGCGGCTACAAGCGGCTGCTTCGCGGAGGCTGATGGCCCTTCCGCATTGTCTGTCTCCTTGGACATCCCAGCGCGCCTCGCGGAAGGGGGGACACGGATCGGCCTCAAAACTTCGTCCTCCCCCTGCGCTCCTCTTCTCCGCCACGGTGATCTCGAAACGCCGCGACGTCCCTGCGGCGCACCTCACCGCTACGGAGGCGTCTCTTGCGCGACAAATCACCCGAAGGCGCCACGCGCTTCGTCCGGACGCATGAAGCCGCACGGATGCTGAGCCTCTCCGCGCGCACGCTCGAAAAATACCGCTGTCACGGCGCCGGCCCGACATTCCGCAAGCTCGGCGGCCGTGTCGTCTACGCGATCGAGGACATCCAAGCCTGGGCCGATGGGGCCGCCTGCCGCTCCACGTCCGATCCGCAATATGTCGAGGCGCGCGACGCCGTCCGCGTCGACACCGGCGTGCGCATCGCCCGCCCGACCTTTCACCGCTGAGGCGACGCCGCCATGTCGCGCCGCTTCCCCGTCACCTCGAGCGAGCGAAGCCGGCTCCACCCCTTCGTCATCGCGACGGGGGACGCATCCCCTCGCGATCAGCGCGATCTCATGGAGCGGCCGTTCTTCTCGCTCGCCAAGGCGAAGCGCACGGCGCCGATCCTCTACGAGGCGGCCGGCGCGCGCGTGGAAGTCTTCGCCATGCCCGAGCATGGTATGGCGACCATCTGGGACGCCGATGTGCTGATCTGGGCGGCGAGCCAGATCGTCGAGGCCGAGAACCAGGGCCTCACGACCTCCCGCTTCCTGCGTTTCACGCCCTATCAGCTCCTCAAGGCGGTCGGACGAGCGACCGGCGCCCGCGACTACAAGCTGCTGAAGGGCGCGCTCACCCGCCTGCAATCGACGGCCATCTGCACCACCATTCGCAACGGCGACCACTGGCGCCGCAGCCAATTCTCCTGGATCAACGAATGGGAGGAGTGCGTGACGCGCGACGGCCGCGTCGAAGGCATGGAATTCGTCCTCCCGGAATGGTTCTACCGCGGCGTCGTCGACCGCTCGCTGGTGCTCGCCATCGACCCTGCCTATTTCCGGCTGACGGGCGGCGTCGAGCGCTGGCTCTATCGCGTGGCCCGCAAGCACGCCGGCCGGCAGAGGCAGGGCTGGACCTTCGACATCCCGCACCTGTATCAGAAGTCCGGCAGCCTCGCGAGGCTCAGGGATTTCGCGATCGACATCCGGCTCATCGTGCGCCGGCAATCGCTGCCCGGTTATCGCCTGCGGATCGAGCACGAAGGTCCGCGCGAGCTGCTGCACATCCTGCCGATCGACTTATCCACAGCCCCTGTGGATAAGCCTGTGGAAACGCTCGGGACTTCGGGCGCGCTTGGTATCGGGACTTCGGGCGCGGCCCTATCGGGACTTCGGGCGCGCGGAGGGCAGCTAACCATCTGGCCTGAAGAAGAAATCTCGGCTCTTAACTTAGAATCTAACAGAGACTCTAACTTTTGTTTGCGCCCGGCGAGCGTGGAAAACTCATCCGAGCGTTCGCGCGCACCGAAACTTCCGTCTGAAAAGAATACGCCTGATACGACTTTCCGTAAATCCGGCTTTACGGACGATGCGACTTCCGAAGCGCCTCCTCCTTGCGGCGAAAGCGAAGGACGCGCGTCATGATCGTCGCGCTGCTCAACCAGAAGGGCGGCGTCGGCAAGACGACGCTCGCTCTGCATCTCGCCGGCGAATGGGCTCGGCAGGGAAAGCGCGTCACGCTGATCGACGCCGATCCTCAGGGCTCGGCGTTGGACTGGTCACAGCAGCGAGCACGCGAAAACCTCTCGCGGCTGTTCACAGTCGTCGGCCTGCCGCGCGATACGCTTCACCGTGAGGCGCCCGAGCTGGCGCGCGGCGTCGACCATCTCGTCATCGATGGTCCGCCGCGCGTCGCCGGTCTGATGCGGTCGGCGCTGCTCGCCGCCGATCTGGCGCTGATCCCGGTGCAGCCGTCGCCCTTCGATGGCTGGGCGTCGGCCGAGATGCTGGCGTTGCTCGGCGAGGCGCGCATCTATCGCCCGCAGCTCGCCGCCCGCTTCGTGCTGAACCGCTACGCCGCGCGCACCGTCATCGCGCGCGAAACGGTCGAGACGCTCGCCGATCACGATCCGCCGGCGCTCTCCGCAACCATAGGCCAGCGCATCGCCTTCGCCGACGCGGCGCAGACTGGCCGTCTCGTCTCAGAGCTCGCCGACGACACGCCGGCGGCGCGCGAGATCGTCGCGCTCGCGGCCGAGGTCGGGAGGATCGCGCCATGACGATCTTCGCGGACGTTCTGCGCGGCGTCACGCCGTTCGCCGACGGAGGCGCCGCATGAATGAGCGCTCTGCCAAGCGCGGCTTCGCGGCGCGTCCCAGCGACGCCGAGGGCTGGATCAGATCGGCCGACGCTCCCGCCCGGCACGCGAATGACGCCAGCGGATTCACCGCACGCCTTACGATCGACGTTACGCCGACGCTCCGCGGCCGCATCAAGGTCGCGGCTTTTCGGCGCGGCGTCACCGTCGCCGACATGCTGCGCGACCTGTTCACGCGCGAATTCCCCGACGATCCCGGAGAGAAATCATGAACGACAATGAGCCGCAATCCGCTCGCGTCGAAACGCCGCTGCATCGCAGAGCTGCGCCTCTCACCCATGTCGAGCTGACCTGGATCGAGAAGAAGATCGAGTTCCGAATTCGCTTCGGCCATCGCGCCGAGAATAAAATTCTCGATCGCCGCCGCCGCATCGCCAGCTTCGCCCCCGGCAGCATCTTCTGCTTCGTCCGATGGGCGTCGAACGACTATGGCACGGTGATTTCGCGGATGGACATCGTGCGCGCCGTCGGAGCCGGCGAGCGCTATCAAACGCTCCCTTTCGTTCGGCCCGGCGGCGAGATCCTGTTGCGCGTCGACGCGTGGCCGAGGGTCGAGCGAGCGCTCCAGACGATCGACGCCATAGAGGCCATCGGCGTCGATCCCGCCGACGCGTCGCCCGACTACTGGCGACATTTGCACAACCGCCTCGCTGTCGGCGAAGAGCCACGCGCCTACACGCGTGCGCAGCATGACGCTTGGCTGAAGCGCCGGAGCGTCACGCCATGACCCGCCTCGGCTTTGTCACGGCGACGCTATTCTCCGTGCTGCTCATCGGCGGTCAGCCCCTCATTCCCGTCACCCCACGGCTCATCTGGAACGCCACGGCGAGCACGCCGACCGGGCTCTATGAGCTTCAGGCCACGGGCCGACTCCGCGCTATGCAGCTGGTGGCAGTTCGCCCGCCGGAACCCATCGTGAGCTTCCTCGCCGACGGCGGATTCCTGCCGAAAGGCGTGCTGCTCCTGAAGCATGTCTTGGCGCTCCCCGGACAGTCTGTATGCCGCGCCGGCCCCACCGTCACCGTCGATGCTGTTGACGTCGGCGCAGCGCGAGATCGCGATCGGTTCGGTCGCCCGCTGCCGAGCTGGACTGGCTGCCGGACGCTTCGACCAGACGAGATCTTTCTCATGAATCCGACCGTCCAGGACAGCCTCGACGGCCGCTACTTCGGTCCATTCCCCGTCACGTCGATCGTCGCTCGCGCGGTTCCGATCTGGACCGACGAAGAGGGCGACGGCCGCTTTGTCTGGCGCGCCGCGGTCGACTGACGCCCGCGCGACTCTTCCAATCAAGGAGAATTCCAATGACGCAGATCGGTCGATTCACCCGCACCAAGTCAGGCTATTCGGGCGCCATCCGCACGCTATCGCTCGACGCCCAGATCGTTCTCGTTCCCTCCGACCATAGTGGCGCGGAGAACGCGCCAGACTACCGCATCCTGCTCGGCGACGAAGAAGGGCCGGAGATCGGGGCGGCATGGAAGCGCATCGGCGAGAAGGCCGGCACATATGTGTCGCTGCTCCTCGATGATCCGGCCCTGGCGCAGCCGATCCGCGCCAACCTATTCCAGTCGAGCGAAGACAAGTCCAGCTGGATTCTGCACTGGACCCGGCTCCAGAAGCGCAACGAGCGGGACTGACAATATGCGCCCCGCATTCCCGATCCTGCGCAAACTGGTCCGCTCAAACCGTGTCGGCGGGCGCGCGCGACTCACGCTCCTTTTTCTTATCGGCTTCGCCCCGGCCTGCGCACTGGACGGAGTCCTGCCCGCAAAGGCAACGCCCATCGAGCGCCCGACGGGCGGCGATCCCTACGCCGTCCATATCGCAGAGGCGGCGCGGCGCTTCGGCATTCCTGCGGCATGGATCCGGGCCGTCATGCAGATCGAAAGCTGCGCCCGACGAGACGCAGTCTCGCTCAAACGCGCAACGGGACTCATGCAGATCATGCCCGACACCTGGTCGGAGCTGCGCGCCCGTTACGCTCTTGCCGGCGATCCCTTCGACCCACACGACAACATCCACGCCGGCGCTGCCTACCTGCGCGAGTTGCACGATCGCTACGGCTCGCCTGGCTTCCTCGCGGCCTATAATGCGGGACCGCGCCGGTACGAGGATTATCTCGACGGGCGCCGTTCATTGCCATCCGAGACCGTCGCCTATGTCGCGACGCTCCTCCCTCTTATCGAAGGAAACGACAGCACTCGATCCACCATTCGCGAGGTATCCGGTCTGTCGCGTTGGACGAAGGCGCCGCTGTTCGTCGAGCAGAACGACAGCCGATTCGCCGCCAATCATCCGGCGCCAATTCGGACAGCGACCAACACGACGGCTGCCGCCGCCACGCGCGATCTGTCCGCCATCGCGCCTCGCTCCCACGGCCTGTTCGTCGCGCTCTCGTCGACAGAGCACGCACAATGAACCAGCATCGCTATTGCAGTCGGACTGCCGACATTTGCGCACTGAGGGACTTCTTTGCTGCCATTTGCCCGACGCGGAACGCGTGCAGGCGCATTGCGAGCGCGGATTTTGACCACTTCGCCATCCAGCGTTTCCGAGCGCGATGTGGCGAAGAGAGAACGGCGGAAAGCAATTCAGCGCAGAACACGACCGCACGAAGGCGAGATAAAAGCGCCTGCCACGCCGCCAGACAAGTCGCTGGCGCGACTCGTCGTTCGTCTGGCAGGCCGGTCGGTCATTGGCAGGTTTCGGCAAATTCTCGTGAAATCACAACGCGTCGACCTGCACACAACGTTCTCGCAGCTGCCGATCGCCTCGGCGAGGCGCTCCGATGAGCCGGGAGGAGAAGGATTTCCGCGTCCGTCCGGGCCGGGTCCGCACGACACGCGCGCCGAAGCCGAAGAGCTTCGTCGCAGAGGTTCTGAAAGCCGCGCGCAAGGCGGGACCTGCGACGCCGCATAGCGGCGCGCAATCCGCTGCCCCCGGCGGCTCCGGCTTCGGGCGCGGGCGCGCCGCCTTCGGCCGCGCCCGCCTCTTCGATCCGGGTCGACGCGTCGTCGTCAAGGCGCGCGTCGTCCGCCACACGGGCCGCAGCTTTCGATCGGCGCCGCTGTCCGTGCATTTTGCCTATCTGAAGCGCGAGGGCGTCAGCCGCAACGGAGAGAAAGGCGTGATGTTCGATACCGCGAGCGATCACGCCGACGAACGGGCCTTCGCCGATCGATCTGATGGCGACCGGCATCATTTCCGCTTCATCGTCTCGCCCGAGGACGCCGGCGAGCTGACCGATCTCAAAGCCTTCACCCGCGACCTCGCCGGGCGGATGGAGGCCGATCTCGAAACAAAGCTCGATTGGATCGCCGTCGATCATTGGAACACGGACAATCCGCATGTCCATCTGCTGGTGCGCGGAGTGGACGAGACCGGCGCCGATCTCGTCGTTGCCCGCGATTACATCAGCCGCGGCCTGCGCTCGCGTGCAGAGGACCTCGTCGCCATCGAGCTCGGCCCGCGTCCCGAACATGCGATCCGCTCGGCGCTCGAGCGTGAAGTCGACGCCGATCGCTGGACTCGGCTCGACGTCGCCATCCGCTTTGCCACCGACGAGACGGGTCTGGTCGACCTGCGCCCGGCGAGTCCTGGTGCAGATGACCCCGAATTGCGCCGCTTGATGGTCGGCCGCGCCCAGAAACTCGAACGAATGGGGCTCGCCGCCTCCGGCGGTCCCGGCCGATGGATGATCAGCCTGGAGGCCGAACGCACGCTGCGCGATCTCGGAATGCGCGGCGACATCATCAAAACCATGCACCGCGCCTTCGGCGAGCGCGGCCAGGATCGCGGCGTCGGTGATTATTCCATAGATGCGGCGCCCTCGGAGTCGCCGATCCTCGGGCGACTCATCGATAAGGGGCTGCATGACGAACTGAGCGGTGAAGCCTATGCCGTGATCGACGGGACCGACGGCCGCGCCCATCATGTCCGCTTGCGCGGCGTCGGGGCGTTCGAACATGCCCCGCCGATCGGCGGCGTCGTCGAGCTGCGGCGGTTCGGTGGAACCGACGATCCGCAGCCGACGCTCGTGCTGGTGACGCGCTCGGATTTCGATCTCGACCGCCAGATCGGCGCGTCGGGAGCCACCTGGCTCGATCACCGTCTCGTCGAGCGCACGCCGACGCCGCTGGCGATGGGCGGATTCGGCGGCGAGGTGCGCGACGCCATGAAGGCGCGCGCCGACCATCTCATCGCCGAAGGACTGGCGCAGCTTCGAGGGGGCCAGGTCATTTTCCAGCGCGACCTCCTCGCGACGCTGCGCGGCCGCGAGCTGACCGACGCCGCTGCGAAGCTCTCGGCCGAGACCGGCCTTCCGCGCGCCCAGGTCGCGGCCGGCAATCCGGTCTCCGGCGTCTATCGTCAACGCCTCGTGCTCGCGTCCGGGCGCTTCGCCATGATCGACGACGGTCTCGGCTTCCAGCTCGTGCCCTGGTCGCCGACGATCGAGAAAAAGCTCGGCCAGCATGTCGCCGGGACAGCGCGAGACGATGGCGGCATCGAATGGAGTATCGGCAGAAAACGAGGGTTGGGCCTATAGCGACCGGTGAGCCTCGATCGCCGCTTCACGACGCCAGTATTTTTTCGTCTCGGTTCGCCACGCTGCGATCGCGACGCGAACACGCTTGAATGCGCTCGGACCGCGTCTTTGTCTCGACGCCTCGCTCTATTCGAATGGAGGCGTCCATGTCCGCTACACGGATTCTCTGGGGCCAGATCCTCGTCGTATCGCTCATCGTGCTGACGACGATATGGGCGGCGACCGAATGGACGGCCTGGCGCCTCGGCTTCCAGCCGCAGCTCGGACATCCCTGGTTCGAGCTCGGCCACTTCCCCTTCTATCCGCCGCCCGCCTTCTTCTGGTGGTGGTACGCCTTCGACGCCTATGCGCCAGCGATCTTCGTCGAAGGCGGCTATATCGCAGCCTCTGCCGGACCGCTGTCCATCGCAGCGGCGATCGCCATGTCGATCTGGCGCGCCCGCGAGGCCGACGACGCCGAGACCTATGGCTCCGCCCGCTGGGCGCGGCTGGACGAGATGAAGGCCGCCGGCCTGCTCCGCCCGGACGGAGTCGTGCTCGGCCGGCACGAGACCTCATATCTGCGCCACGACGGACCGGAGCACGTCCTCTGCTTCGCCCCGACGCGCTCCGGAAAAGGCATAGGGCTGGTCGTGCCGACGCTGCTCACCTGGCCGGGTTCCGCCATCGTCCACGACATTAAAGGCGAGAACTGGCAGCTCACCGCCGGGTTTCGCGCGCGGCATGGCCGCGCCCTGCTGTTCGATCCGACCAACGGCGACTCGGCCGCCTACAATCCGCTGCTCGAAGTGCGCAAGGGCGAGTGGGAAGTCCGCGACGTGCAGAATGTCGCCGACGTTCTGGTCGACCCAGAAGGATCGCTCGAGCGCCGGAACCATTGGGAGAAGACCAGCCACTCCCTGTTGGTCGGCGCTATTCTCCACGTGCTCTACGCCGAGGCCGACAAGACGCTCGCCGGCGTCGCGGCCTTCCTCTCCGATCCGAACCGGCCGATCGAGACGACGCTGTGGGCGATGATGACGACCCGGCATCTCGGCGAGGTCGGCCCGCATCCTGTCGTCGCCTCGGCCGCGCGCGAGCTTCTCAACAAATCCGACAATGAGCGTTCGGGCGTCCTCAGCACCGCCATGTCGTTCCTGGGCCTCTACCGCGATCCCGTCGTGGCGAGAGTGACCCGCCAATGCGACTGGCGGATCGCCGATCTCGTGTCCGATCCGCGGCCGGCCACGCTCTACCTCGTGGTGCCGCCCTCCGACATCAGCCGAACCAAGCCGCTGATCCGACTCGTGCTCAATCAGATCGGACGACGCCTGACCGAGGAATTGCGGCCCACGGGCCGCCGTCACCGTATGCTGCTCATGCTCGACGAATTCCCGGCGCTCGGACGGCTCGACTTTTTCGAGAGCGCCCTGGCTTTTATGGCGGGCTATGGCATCAAGAGCTTCTTGATCGCGCAATCCCTGAACCAGATCGAGAAGGCCTATGGCGCGAACAACTCCATCCTCGACAATTGCCATGTGCGGGTGTCCTTCGCCACCAATGACGAGCGCACTGCGAAGCGGGTGAGCGACGCGCTCGGCGCCGCGACCGAGATGAAGGCGATGAAGAACTATGCCGGGCATCGGCTTTCGCCCTGGCTCGGTCATTTGATGGTGTCGCGCTCCGAGACCGCCCGCCCGTTGCTCACCCCCGGCGAGATCATGCAGCTTCCGCCATCCGACGAGATCGTCATGATGTCGGGCCTGCACCCGATCCGAGCGAAGAAGGCGCGCTATTATGAGGACCGCCGCTTCGCCGAGCGGATTCTGCCGCCGCCAAAAGACATGCCCCATAAGCTTCGCCTGGACGACTGGTCGGCCCTGCCAGTCCAGCGCCCGGCAACCAATCTCCTCGAGTTGTCGAACACCGAGGACGACGCCAATGGCGGGCTACGACGTGAGCCGGAGCTGCCCGATCATGTCGCGATCGCGAAGGAGACGTCGCCGTCGCGTCGGGACCGAAATGAATTCGCCATCGTCGACGATACGCCCGAGCAGGCCGCACGCCAGCAAGAAATCATCCGGCGACGAATGGGCGGCCTCGCCCGCCAGGGCGCGATGGACCCAGCCGATGGCCTCGAGCTGTAGGAGGCGATGATATGCGTGACCGACTCAATGTCTCGCTTCCCGTGGAGATGATCGCGAGGATCAACGAGCTCGCCGCGCAGAGACGTGTGACGCGCTCTGCTATTGTAGAGGCCGCGGTCGCGTCCTTCCTATCGCCCGACGGCGCGGATCGGATGGAGGCCGCCTTCACGCGGCGGCTGGATCGACTGACCCGTCAGGTCCAACGCCTCGAACGCAACAACGGCCTCACGACCGAAGCGCTAGCGCTGTTCGTCCGCTTCTGGCTGACCGTCACGCCGCCCTTGCCGCCAGAGGCGCAGGCAGCCGCCCAGATCAAAGGGCGCGAGCGCTACGAAGGCTTCATCGAGGCGCTGGGACGACGACTCAATCAGGGACGGACGCTGATCGACGAGATTCCCAAGGACATGCTCGGCGCCGGGCCACTAGAAGAAAATTCAAAGCAATCTCGGGATTAGCGATCTCTCCCCAATGCTCGGAGGATAAATTCGACTCTTTCGCCCACAGCGAGCTTTGGCAAGATCGCGACCTGATAGCCGAGGTCGGAATAGACCTCGAGAAGATGATGATATTCGACCACAGCGGCGTCAAAACCATGCCGTCGCTCGTCGTCGATGACGTGGATCTCAGGCCACGGCGGGGCCAGGAACACACATCGATGATAGCGATGCGCCTGGTCGAGTTTCGTCGACACGGGCTCGCCCGCCACGCGCTCGAGGCCCGCCACGGCGTCTATCAGACTTCGATCAAAGAAGATCCACCCTTCGAGGCCGCAGGCCTCCGCATGGTCAGCCAGAGCCAGTTCGAAGGCGCGGCGCAGGAAGGCCGTCTCGTCCATCCATGGAAGCGCCGCGCCGCCTTTTTGTAGCTCTTCTCGAACGACCCTCCGACCGGGCTCCTCGACCGTTGAGTAGCCACGCTCCCGAAGCTCGGCGAGCAAGGTCGATTTTCCGCCTCCGGAGCATCCCGAAATCACGACGAATCTGTTCATCTCGTAACCTTTCTCGCTCCGACCCACGACAACTCCATATTTGCTCGCGCCCTCGTTCCGTCGCGCGCAAGTATTTTTCCTCCACACTACGACGGGCTGCTACAATGATCGAACCCTTGTTGATTACTCGGGTTCCTTGCCTTTTCTAATCATCCCCGCAGCCGTTCGCCTTCCCGCGATCGACTGAAGCGGAGGCGGGCTTGACGGCATCTTTTCTCCATTCGCAAGCTCATGCGCGCGGCGCGCGCATGCTGCGCACCGCGCTCGGACCGGCCGTCGCGAGCTTTCTCGAAGACCCCTCCGTCGTCGAGGTCATGCTCAATCCGGACGGAAAGCTCTGGATCGACAGATTATCGAGCGGTCTCAAGGACAGTGGTGAGAGAATGTCGGCGGCCGACGGCGAGCGCATCGTGCGCCTCGTCGCCCATCATGTCGGCGCCGAGGTGCATCCGGGTTCACCGCGGGTGTCGGCGGAACTACCCGAGACAGGGGAGAGGTTCGAAGGACTGCTTCCACCCGTCGTGGCGGCGCCCGCCTTCACGATCCGCAAGCCGGCCGTAGCTGTCTTCACGCTCGACGACTATTCCATCGCCGGCGTCCTGACATTCGGACAGGCCAACATTCTGCGAAAGGCCGTCGCGGACCGCAAGAACATTCTCCTCGCTGGCGGCACATCTACCGGCAAGACGACGCTCGCCAATGCACTGCTCGCCGAGATCGCGCATACATCCGATCGCATCGTGCTGATCGAGGATACACGCGAGCTGCAATGCCGCGCGCCAAACCTCGTCGCTCTTCGCACCAAGGATGGCGTGGTCTCCCTTTCCGATCTCGTGCGCTCGTCGCTGAGGCTGCGCCCCGACCGCATTCCGATCGGCGAGGTCCGCGGCGCCGAAGCCCTCGATTTGCTGAAGGCCTGGGGCACCGGACATCCCGGCGGCATCGCCACGATTCACGCCGGCACGGCGCTCGGGGCGCTGCGGCGTCTCGAGCAGCTCATTCAGGAAGCCGTGATCACCGTGCCGCGCGCGCTGATCGCCGAGACAATCGATGTCATCGCCGTTCTGCAGGGCCGCGGCGGCGAGCGGCGCCTCGCCGAGCTCGCGACCGTCGACGGACTCGATCCATCCACCGGCGATTACCGAGTCCTTTCGATCGCTGCACATGTCGCAGGAGACCAATCATGACGCCCTTTGCTCCGCATCGCCGATTCGCCCGACGCATTACTATCCTCGCTGCCATCGTCGGCTGCGCGGTGATGTCTTCATCTTCGGCTCATGCCTCCGGCTCTTCCATGCCGTGGGAGACGCCGCTCAACCAAATTCTGGAATCCATCCAGGGCCCGGTCGCCAAGATCATTTCCGTCATCATCATCACGGTGACCGGCCTCACGCTCGCCTTCGGCGACACGTCGGGCGGCTTCCGCCGTCTGATCCAGATCGTTTTCGGCCTCTCGATCGCTTTTGCCGCCAGCTCCTTCTTCCTCTCCTTCTTCTCCTTCTCCGGCGGAGCGCTGATCTGATGAGCGGATTCAACAGCGCCGAGGACGTCCCCGGCTTCTTCGTCCCGGTGCATAGAGCGCTGACCGATCCGATTTTGCTCGGCGGAGCGCCGCGGGCGGTCGCGATCGCCAATGGCACGCTGGCCGCGGCGATCGCGCTTGGACTGCGCCTCTGGCTTCCCGGCGCTCTGTTCTGGGCTGTCAGCCACAGCGCTGCGGTCTGGGCGGCGAAGCGGGATCCGCAATTCGTCGAGGTCGTGCGCCGACACCTGCGCTATCCCGCCTATTTCGGCGTGTGAGGCCGCCATGCTGAACCTCGCCGAATATCGCGGCCGACCGACGAGCCTCGCCGATTTCCTGCCCTGGGCCGCTCTCGTCGCCGAAGGCGTCGTTCTCAACAAGGATGGCTCGTTCCAGCGCACGGCGCGCTTTCGCGGGCCCGATCTCGACAGCGCGACGCCGGCCGAGCTCGTCGGCGTGACCGCCCGCCTCAACAATGCGCTGCGCCGCCTCGGCTCCGGCTGGGCCATCTTCGTCGAAGCCGATCGCCTACCAGCGCAGCATTATCCGCACGACCGCTTTCCCGACGCGGCCTCGGCGCTCGTCGACCTCGAGAGACAGAACGCCTTCGAGGAGGCGGGCGCGCATTTCGAGAGTCGATACTTTTTCACGCTCCTCTGGCTGCCGCCGGAGGAGGACGCGTCGCGCGCCGAGAGCTGGCTCTATGAAGACCGCGCGCAAGACGGCGTCGATCCGTGGGAGCTGCTGCGCGGCTTCATAGATCGCACGAACCGCGTGCTGCAATTGGTCGAGAGCTTCATGCCCGAGGCGGAATGGCTCGACGACGGCGAGGCGCTGACCTTCCTGCATTCGACGATCTCGACGCGCCTGCAGCGCGTTCGCGTCCCGGAAACGCCGATGCATCTCGACGTGCTGCTCGCCGACGAGCCGCTCACCGGCGGCCTGGAGCCTCGGCTTGGAAACGCGCATCTGCGCATTCTGACCACCGTTGGCTTTCCGACCCTGACCCACCCCGGCATTCTCGACGAGCTCAATCGCCTCCCCTTCCCCTATCGCTGGTCGACGCGCGCCATCCTCCTCGACAAGGTCGAGGCGGTCAAACTGCTGACGAGGATCCGGCGGCAATGGTTCGCCAAGCGAAAATCCGTCGCAGCCATCATCAAGGAGGTGATGACCAACGAAGCTTCGACCCTCGTCGACTCCGACGCGGCGAACAAGGCGGCCGACGCCGATGTCGCGCTGCAGGAGCTCGGCGCGGATGACGTCGGCCAGGCCTATGTCACCGCCACCGTCGCCGTCTGGGACGAAGACCCGGCGATCGCGACAGAACGGCTCCGCCTTGTCGAGAAGGCGATCCAGAGCCGCGACTTCACCTGCATAGCGGAAGGCGTGAATGCGGTCGAAGCCTGGCTCGGTTCTCTTCCCGGTCACGCCTACGCCAATGTCCGCCAGCCGCCGATCTCGACGCTCAATCTCGCCCATATGATTCCGCT
>NZ_JBQUZK010000022.1:0-19041 GCF_056313885.1 Methylosinus sp. DMC45 | reverse complement strand
AAAACATCCAAAACGCCCTCGTCCGGCGAGCCGCAACCATTTCCGTTCCGCCTCGTAATGACAATATCCAATAGGGTAGTATATGGCAATCTATTGAGCGGTATCGAAAACTTTTTTGGGCAGGAGCAGCTTCGCCTTGTCGGACCAACAACCCACCCGTAAGCTCATTGATAGATTTGTTCTATCAATCATTATATATCGTTATATCAATATATTATGACCGATTTTCTGGGCTCGGACGGAGCCCTGCCCAGATGGATGACACGACTACCCGAGAGAACTGTGGCGCCATGGCTCATCGGGCATCCGTAGACTTTTCCTCCCAAATTCCGATCCCCTCCGCAGCCGCTTCGGCGGCCGCCCGCGCGACCGAGGCGCCGTCGAGCGTCAGATCGGGGCCGATCTCCGCCAGCGGCTTCAGCACGAAAGCTCTCGAAAACAGCTCCTTATGCGGCAGAGTGAGCTCGGGATCGTCCATTGTGTGATCGCCGAGAAAGAGGATGTCGACGTCGATCAGCCGCGGTCCCCAGCGGCGCGTCGGCGTGCGGCCCATATCGGCTTCTATCGTCTTCACCGCGGCGAGCAGCTCATAGGGCGACAAACGGGTCCAGCCGAGCGCGCAAGCATTGGCGAAATCGCCCTGATCGACATCGCCCCAGGGCGGCGTCCGATAGAGGCGCGACACGGCGTCGAGGCGCGCGATCCCGCGTTCCTCCACCAGAGCGACCGCGCGGCGAATATTGGCGGGCTTGTCCCCGAGATTGCTGCCGAATCCAAAGCCGACCCGCGTTTCTGCCGTCGTCATATGCGTGCTTTTCCCTGTGTCAGAGTGTCGAGCACGGCGAATGCCGCCCTGTGCTCGGCGGCGTCATGGACGCGGAAAATCCGCGCGCCTTCCAGCGCCGCGATCAGATTGGCCGCCACTGTGGCGATGAGGCGCGCATCCACCTCGGCGCCGAGCAGAGCGCCGAACAAGCGCTTTCGCGACACGCCGATGAGCACGGGCAGCCCGAATCGCATGAGCTGCGGAACGCCGCGCAGCACCGCGAAATCCTGCTCGCGCGTCTTGCCGAAGCCGACGCCCGGATCGAGAATCACGCGCGATTCCGGCACGCCGGCGGCGGCGGCGATCTCCAGCGAGCGCTCGAAAAAGGACAGCATGTCGGAGACGATGTCGATATCCGGCGCGACCTCCGCGCGATTGTGCATGACGACGACGCCGGCGCCGGCCTCGGCGATCGCCGGAGCCATATCGGGATCGCGCTGCAAGCCCCAGATATCATTGATGATTGCCACGCCGGCGGCGAGCGCCCGGCGCGCCGTCTGCGCCTTATAGGTGTCGATGGAGACCGGAACGCCGCATTGCGCGACGAGCGTCTCGAGCAGCGGCGCGAGACGGCTCCACTCCTCTTCGGCGGTGAGCGGCGTATGACCGGGGCGGGTCGATTCGGCGCCGACATCGACAATGTCCGCGCCATCGGCGGCGAGCTTTTGCGCCTGCGCCAGCGCGGCCTCGGGCGCGAAGAAGCGGCCGCCGTCAGAAAAGGAATCGGGCGTCACATTGACGATGCCCATGATGACCGGCCGCGCCGCGACGAGCGAAAAGAATCGCTCGCGCGACGATTCAATCGTCGTCGTCACTCTCGTCTCCAGGGAATGAGCCTGTCAGTCGTATTTGATATAGGCGAACCGCTGGTCGGTCTCGGGCGTTCCCTCGAGCGCGCCGCCCTCCTTGCCGGGACGCCAGGACACGACGTCCTCGATCTTGCGCGCCAGCTCGAAATCCTTGTCGGTCACGCCCTTGGCCGTATGGGTCATCAGCTTCACCTCGACCCAGGCGTAGGAGGCGGCGATGTCGGGATGGTGCCAGGCGGCCTCGGCGAGATGGCCGACCGTGTTGACGACCATCAGCGTGCCCTTCCAGCCGTGAGTCTTGAACTTACGGCGAATCCAGCCGTTCTCGAGCCGCCAGTGCGGAAGCTCGGCGGCGAGGCGAGCGGTTATCTCTTCTGGCGAATATGCGCGCTCCTCGGCGGCCATGGCGTCCCCCTCTCTCGCTCGTTCACGCTCTCACGTCCGCGTGGACGAGCTCTCCTTCACTGCACGAGCTCTTGCCTTCGCACGCGCGGCGCCTTACTCGGCCTAGTCGAATGCGCGCGAGCCCCCTCGACGACGGCGTGAAACCGCGCCGGGAGGCGAGATATAGCGGATATTCCGCGCAAAGTCCGAAAATGAGGCTCCATGCCGATCAGCGTGAGCGTTGTCGCCGCGGCGAGACTGCATCTTGGCTTCCTGGACATGAATGGCGCGCTCGGCCGCAAATTCGGCGGGCTCGGCCTCTCCATTGACGCGCCGGCGACGCGACTGACGCTGCAGCCTGCTGAAAATATGGAGGCTTCCGGCCCCGATGCGGAGCGGGCGCTCGCACTGCTCGAGAAGGCGACCGCCGCTCTCGCGCCCGGCAAGCGCTATCGGCTCGATATTGGCGAGGCGATCCCTCCCCATTCCGGCCTGGGCTCGGGAACGCAGCTGGCGCTGGCCATAGCCGCCGCGCTGCGCCGCATAGAGGATCTGCCGCAGAATGTGGAGGCGGATGCGGCTCTGCTGCAACGCGGCGCGCGCTCGGGCCTCGGCGCCGGCCTGTTCACGCGCGGGGGGCTGGTGGTGGATGGCGGCCGCGGCGCCGACACGATGACTCCGCCGGTGGTCTCTCGTCTCGCCTTCCCGCAGGACTGGCGCATTCTGCTCGTCTCGGACCCGGCCTCGATCGGCCTGCACGGCGCCGAGGAGCGCAAGGCCTTCGCCGAGCTGCCGCCTTTCTCCGAGGAGGATGCGGGACGATTGTGCCGGCTGGTGCTGATGCAGGCTCTGCCGGCGGCGGCGGAGGGGAATTTTTCGGCCTTCGGCGCGGCGATCACCGCCATTCAGGCGATCGTCGGCGATTATTTCGCGCCGGCGCAGGGCGGCCGGCGCTTCACCAGCGCGGCGGTCGAAGCTCTGCTCGCGCGGCTGGCGCAGGCGGGCGCCACGGGCCTCGGCCAGACCTCCTGGGGGCCGACCGGCTTCGCCTTCGCGCCCGATGAGGCGGAGGCGCGCCGCCTCGAGGCTTTGGCGCGCGGCGCGGCGGAGGCCAGCGGATTGACGCTGGCCGTCGTCGCAGGGGCGGATCGCGGCGCGCGCATAGACGCTGTCTATGCGAAGATCGCCTGACGCTCACGAGCGGCCGAGAACCAGCTCCAGCAGCCCTTTCATATCCGGCGTGACCTTATCCGGCGCGACGCCGAGCTTTTCCGCCGGCAGGCCGAAACGGTTGACCCAAATCGTCGGATAGCCGAAGGCCTTGGCGCCATAGGCGTCCCAGCTGCCGAAAGCGGCGAAGAGAATCTCCTCCTTGGCGAGATGCAGCCGCTCCATTCCGAGCGCATAGGCCCTGGGATCGGGCTTGTAGGTCGCATTGACCTCCGTGCTCAGCAATTCCTCGAAATAGCCCGTGAGGCCGGCGCGCTCCGCATTGGCCGACAGCATTTTTCCGCTGAAATTCGCGATTGTGACGACGCGCACGCCGGCGGCCTTCAGCCGGCGCAAAGCGTCCAGCGTGTCCGGCCAGGGGGTGAGCGTCAGATAGGCGTTCATGAGGCGCTCGCGTGTCGCCGGGGGCAGATCGAGCTTCATCGCCTGCGCCGCATAGGCGAGCGCATCGCCCGTCACCTCGAAAAAATCCGCATGGCGGCCGGTGATCGAGCGCAGAAAGCAATATTCGAACTGCTTGGCGCGCCAGAGCTTGGTGAATTCCGCGCCCTTGCCCGGATAGGCCGCCTCGACCGCCGGGATCACCGAATTGGCGTCGAAGAGGACGAAATAGTCGAAGGCGACCGCCTTGTAGCGCGGCGTCGTCTCGGCGCGAGCGAGCTCCGCGAAGGCGAGGCAGAACAGCGAAAGCAGGAGGAATCTGAACAATTTCATGAAGCGTTCTCCACCGCGCCGAACTCCTGCGGCGCATGAGGGACATTCGTGATGGAACTGTCTCGCATTTCTTCCGGCGCCAAAAAATCGCGGGCGCCCTGCCGAAGCGCGAGATCCGCCCGGGCCGGCGCATCGCCTGGAGCGCAGAGAGGATCGAAGCCGTCATCGCACGGACAAGAAATATCGGGTAGAAAGCCGTACGCCGAGCGCGCGGCCGGGCGGCCCCGGGACTGCGCGCGATCGAAAATGACGGCCGCCGGGATCAGCCCATATGAAGAAGACCGCCGCGTTCCTTTCGGTTCTCGCTCTGCTCTGCGCGCCCGCAGCCGCGCGCGAGGGCTTTGTGACGCCGGAGCAGAGCCATCCGCTCGAGATTCTCGCGACCCCGCCCGCTCCGCATTCGCCGACGAGCGACGCCGAGCTCGCCGAGCTGCATCGCATCGAGGCTGCGCGCACGGCGGAGCAGGCCGCGCGCGCCAAGGCCGACGACGAAAATCAGACGATCTTCCTCTATCGCACCGTCTTCGGCGAGAAATTTGCCAAGGAGAATTTGCCGGCTGTCGAGGCTCTCGGCGCCCGGCTGAAGGCCGACGAATCCGCCAATACCGGCGCCGCCAAGGACGCCTTCCACCGCATCCGGCCCTACAATGTCGACAAGACGCTGCATCCCGTCTGCAAGACCAAGGCGAAGGACGATTCCTATCCGAGCGGCCATTCGACGGTCGGCTATCTCATGGGCCTCGCGCTGATCGACATCATCCCCGAGCGTCGCGATGAAATTCTCGCGCGGGCCGACGACTACGCCCATAATCGGCTCGTCTGCGGCGTGCATTTCCCGAGCGATGTCGCCGCGGCGCGTCTCGTCGCCTATGCGGTGCATGCGATCATGGAGCTCGATCCCGCCTATCGCAAGGACATAGACGCCGCGCGGGCGGAGCTGCGCAGCGCGCTGGGTCTCGCCAGCGCCAATTGACCGCGCGAATAAAAAGCGGACGCGAAGCTCTGCGCTCCGCGTCCCCGCAATCTCAGTAATTGTAATAGGCGACGCAGACGCGATTGCCGTAATAATCCCAGCCCCAGCGGGCGCATTGCTGCGGCGGGGCGGTCGCCGCGCCCACCACGGCGCCGGTCGCCGCGCCAATCGCGGCGCCCGCCAGCGTGCCGCCCGCGCGGCCGCCCGAAGCGGCGGCGCCGATGGCCGCTCCGCCCGCGCCGCCGATGAGGGCGCCGCCCGCGGCGCGCTCGCCGGGCGAGTTGCAGCCTGCGAGCGACGCGGCAATGGCCAGCGCCGCCGCCGTCACGAAAATCTTCTTCATGGAGTATCCTTCCCCCGTGTGAGCCCATGCGAGGCGCCCGGCCAGCGGCGATTTCGTCTCACGACGCAATATCGAAGCGGCCGAGCCCGAGACAACTTTCGGAAACCGGCGAAAAGATGACCTCGACCAAGGCAACGCCCTATAAATCCCACGCTTTCGACCCGAATGAAAGAGCAGAGCGTCTCTCTGCGGTCGCTGTGGGCATTCTCGCGCTCGCAGCGCTGTCCTTCGCCACCCCCGCGCGGGCGGAGGACTCCTACCAATGGCTGCAGGCGAGCGCCGACGGCTGGCAGGCGCGCGCCATCACGCAGAGCGACGCCTGCCCCGCGGCCGAGATCGACGGTCACGCCGTCGCCATGGCGCCGCGCGCGCGGCCGGCAGCCGATTTCCCGATCACTGTCTGCGCGGTCGCGGTTCCCAAAGGAACGCGGAGCGTCACGGTCGCGGGCGCGCCGCTTCGGCCGCCGCCCACGCGAATCGAAAAGGCGGTCGTCCTCGGCGATACGGGGTGCCGCCTCAAGGGCATATTCGTCCAGGATTGCAATTCCAGCGAGGCCTGGCCCTTTCGCCGAATCGCCGAGACCGCCGCGAAATTCGCGCCGGACATTGTCATCCATGTCGGCGATTATCATTATCGCGAGACGGCGTGCCTCCCCGGCATGGCGGGCTGCGCCGGCTCGCCGCATGGCGACAATTGGGAGGCGTGGAAGGCGGATTTCTTCGCGCCCGGGGACCCTCTGCTGCGCGCCGCCCCCTTGGCGCTCGTGCGCGGCAATCACGAGATCTGCAAGCGGGCCGGCCAGGGTTGGACGCGCGCGCTCTCGCCCTCGCCATTGGGCGACACTCCGCAATGCGTCGAGCGCGAGCAGGCCTATCGCGTCGATATCGCCGATCCGACACTCTATGTTCTCGACACGACCGAAGCCGAAGAACGCACTGTGGACACAGAGCTGCTGCCTTTCTTGCGCAGCCAACTCGCTGTCGCGAAGGATGCGCCCGGCCCGGTCTGGTACGCATTCCACAAGCCGATTTTCTCGCTGTTTCGGTCGCGAATCGGCGAGACGATCGGCATCAATGAAACGCTGGCCGCCGCCGCTCGCGACACTATTCCGGCGAGCGTGCAGGCGATCCTATCGGGCCATCTCCACGCCTTCGAGGCTCTGAGCTTTCGGGAGGATCGGCCGGCGCAATTCATTATCGGCGTCGGCGGCACCGCCATGGACCCGCGCATACCGGCCAATTTCGACGGCGCGACGATCGGCGAGGCGACGGTCGCGCTTGGCCGCGGCGTCGCCGCCACTTTCGGCTTCGCGACATTCGAGCGCGCCGACGGCGAATGGATCGTCACCGATTATGACGCGGAGGCGCAACCGCGCCTGCGCTGCCATTTACGCGGACGCCAGCTCGATTGCGAATGACGAAATCCGCGCCTTCCGCTGAGCGGCTCGACCGCGAAGCGGAAGGCGCTGGGATAGGATCAGCGCTTCAACGCCTGCTCGATCGCGGCGCTGACGGCGTCGACCGGCTCCATGCCGTCGACCTGCTTCAGCTCGCCCTTGCCGGAGTAATAGTCGGACACCGGCGCGGTTTGCGTGCGATAGGCGTCGAGCCTGGTCTTGAAGGCCGCAGGATTGTCGTCGGCGCGCACCTCGCCGCCGCGGGCGCGGGTCTCGTCGACCCGGTTCTGCATGCGGGCGAGCAGCGCATTCTCGTCGACGCTGAGCTCTATGACCGCATCGAGCTTCAGCCCTTCGTGGTCGAGCAGCCGGTCGAGCGCCTCCGCCTGTGCCACCGTGCGCGGGAAACCATCGAGAATGAAGCCATTGGCGGCGTCTTTCTCCTTGATCCGCTGGCCGATGATGCCGACGACGACGGCGTCGGGCACCAGCGCGCCGCGATCCATGATCTCCTTCGCCTCGAGGCCGATCGGCGTCCTCGCCTCGACAGCGGCGCGCAGCATGTCGCCGGTCGAGAGCTGAGGGATCGCATATTTCGCCACGAGCCGAGCCGATTGCGTGCCCTTGCCCGCGCCCGGCGGTCCGAGCAGAACCAGCCTCATTTGCGTCGCCCGCGCAGTTTGGTCTTGCGGATCAGGCCCTCATATTGATGAGCCTGGAGATGGCCGTGAACCTGCGCCACCGTGTCCATCGTCACGCTCACGACGATGAGCAGCGAGGTGCCGCCGAAATAGAACGGCAGATTGGCGTAGGAGATCAGCATTTCCGGCAACAAGCAGATCACCGCGAGATAGCCGGCGCCGAGAACGGTGATGCGCATCAGCACATCGTCGATGTATTTCGCTGTCCGCTCGCCCGGGCGAATGCCCGGGATGAAGCCGCCATGCTTCTTCAGATTGTCGGCCGTCTCCGTCGGATTGAAAACGATGGCAGTGTAGAAGAAGGCGAAGAACACGATCAGCCCGACATAGGACAACATATACAGCGGCCGTCCGTGCCCGAAATAGGCGGAGATGGTCGCGAAAATATTGTCCGTGCCCTGCGTCTGCGAGAAATTCGCGATCGTCGTCGGCAGCAGCAGCAGCGAGGAGGCGAAGATCGGCGGAATGACGCCGGAGGTGTTGAGCTTCAGCGGCAGGAAGGAGGTCTGACCCTCATAGACCCGATTGCCGTGCTGCCGCTTGGGATAGGTGATCAGCAATCGGCGCTGCGCGCGCTCCATATAGACGATGAAGGCGATGACGAAGAAGGACATCGCCATCACACCGAGGATGACGCCCGTCGAGATCGCGCCCTGCTTGCCGAGCTCCAGCGTGCTGAGAATGGCGGCCGGAAAGGCTGCGACAATGCCCGCGAAAATGATGAGCGACGAGCCATTGCCAATGCCGCGCGAGGTGATCTGCTCGCCGAGCCACATCAGGAACATGGTGCCGCCGACCAGAGTGCAGACGGTCGTGAGGCGGAAGAACAGGCCCGGCTCGGTGACGACGCCCTGCTGCCCCTCGAGGCCGATCGCCATGCCATAGGCCTGGAAGGTCGCGAGAATCACCGTGAGATAGCGCGTGTATTGATTGAGGACCTTGCGGCCCTGCTCGCCCTCCTTCTTCACCTGCTCGAGCGACGGAATCACCGTCGTCAGCAGCTGAATGATGATGGAGGCGGAAATATAGGGCATGATGTTGAGCGCGAAGATCGCGCTGCGCTGCACCGCGCCGCCGGCGAACATGTTGAACAGCTCGAGCACGCCCTTCGACTGGCCGAAGAAGCTCTTGGCGAAGGCCTCCGGGTCGATGCCCGGCAGCGGCACATAAGTGCCGAGACGATAGACGATCAGCGCCCCGAGCGTGAACCAGATGCGTTTCTTGAGCTCATCCGCTTTGCCGAAAGCGGAAAAATTGACGTTGGCCGCAAGCTGTTCGGCTGCCGATGCCATGGGCGAGGCTCCCTCGTCGCGCGCCGCGCGGTTTCTTTTAGACGAGCGTCGAAGCGACGCAGCGCTGCCCGCCGCGACGCCGCGCTCTGTTTTCGGCCCCGCCCATTCGAGGGGCAAGACCCGGCGCATGTCTATCGCACGATGTCGGCGAAAAAAAAGTCTAGCCTCTTCTCGCCGGCTCGCACAGGCGACTCCGTATCACGACGGATGGGCGGATCGCCAGTTTTTTGGTCGATACGATTAACCTCGAGGCGGCGAAAAATGCGCCACCTCGAGCTTGCGCCCGGCCTACGCGTCGCGGGCCGGGCGGAGGCTTCAGGCCGAAGCGGGCTCTTCCGTCGCGACCAGCAGCTTGATCGTGCCGCCAGCGGCCTCGATCGCGGCGACCGCCGATTTCGACGCGGCGGCGACCTCGAAGGCGAGCTTCGCCTCGAGCTTGCCATTGCCGAGGATCTTCACGCCGTCGCGCGGCTTGGAGACCACGCCGGCGGCGATCAGCGCCTCTATGGTCACCGGAGCGGCGGCGTCCAGCTTGCCCGCCTCGAGCGCCTGCTGAATGCGGCCGAGATTGACTTCATTATAGTCGGTCGAGAAAGGATTGTAGAAGCCGCGCTTGGGAAGGCGACGATGCAGCGGCATCTGGCCGCCTTCGAAGCCTTTCACAGCGACGCCGGTGCGGGCCTTCTGACCCTTGACGCCGCGCCCTGCGGTCTTGCCCTTGCCGGAGCCGATGCCGCGGCCGACGCGCATGCGATTCTTGCTGGAGCCGGGATTGTCGGAGAGATCGTTGAGCTTCACCATTGTCCCGCCCCTCACTTCTCGTCGACGATTTTGACGAGATGCGCGACTTTCGCGATCATCCCGCGCACAGCGGGCGTGTCCTCGAGCGTGCGACGCTTGCCGATGCGCGTGAGGCCGAGACCGGTCAGCGTTCTGTGCTGACGCTCGGGACGGCCGATGGCGCTGCCGGTCTGCTCGACGGTGATTTTCTTATCGCTCATCGCAAGCCCTCCCCTCAAGCGTCGACGGCTTCGGCTTCGGCGCCCTGACGGCGCGCCTGCAGCGCGGAGACCTTGAGAGAACGACGAGCGGCGACCGAACGCGGCGAATCCTCGCGTTCGAGCGCGTCGAACGTCGCGCGAATCATGTTGTAGGGGTTCGAGGAGCCCTGGCTCTTGGCCACGACGTCGTGAACGCCCAGCGTCTCGAACACGGCGCGCATCGGGCCGCCGGCGATGATGCCGGTGCCGGGAGGCGCAGCGCGCAGAACGACGCGGCCCGCGCCATGGCGGCCGTTGACGTCATGATGCAGCGTGCGGCCTTCGCGCAGCGGCACGCGGATCAGCGCGCGCTTGGCGGCTTCCGTCGCCTTGCGGATCGCCTCCGGCACTTCGCGCGCCTTGCCGTGGCCATAGCCGACGCGGCCTTTCTGATCGCCGACGACGACGAGCGCGGCGAAGCCGAAACGCCGCCCGCCCTTCACCACTTTGGCGACGCGATTGATGTGGACGAGGCGATCCACGAACTCATTGTCGCGGTCGTCCCGATCCCGGTCGCGGCCGCGGCCGCCTTCTGGTTCACGAGCCATTTTCTCTTCCGTCACTTACGCGGCAATAGCGCCGCTCGCTTGGGGTTCGTTCCTCTCCCGCATACAGGAGAGGGGCCTCGCGACGCAAGGTCGGCGACGGCCTTTCGGCCATCGCCCCGCCAAGCCCCGCCAGCCCGAATTCGCCGCGCCGCCGCGCGACATCTTCTCCCACGAATGGAAGAAGCGCGTCAGAACTTCAGGCCGCCCTCACGAGCGCCCTCGGCCAGCGCCTGCACGCGGCCGTGATAGATATAGGCGCCGCGATCGAACACCACTTCCGTGATGCCCTTGGCCGCCGCGCGCTCGGCGATCTGCTTGCCGACGAGATGCGCCGCTTCCTTGTTGGCGCCCGTCTTCAGCGTCTCGCGATTGGCCTTTTCGAGCGTCGAGGCGGAGACGATGGTCACGCCCTTCTCGTCGTCGATGATCTGCGCATAGATCTGCTCCGAGGAGCGGAACACCGACAGACGCGGGCGGCCATAGGCGCGCGCGCGAATGCTCCGACGGACCCGGGCCTTGCGCCGGGCGGCTGCATTTACGTCCTTTGCCATGGCTCGCGTCCTTACTTCTTCTTGCCTTCCTTGCGGAAGATGAATTCGCCGGCGTATTTCACGCCCTTGCCTTTATAGGGCTCCGGGCCACGCAACGCACGGATCTCGGCGGCGACCTGACCGACCTGACGCTTGTCCACGCCGGAGATGGTGATCTCCGTGGGCTTGGGCGTCACGATCGCAATGCCGGCCGGGATCGGATAGTTCACGTCATGCGAATAGCCGAGCGCGAGCTGCAGATTCTTGCCGGCGACCGCGGCGCGATAACCGACGCCGTTGATCTCGAGCTTCTTCTCGAAGCCGGCGGTGACGCCGACCACGAGATTGTTCACCTGGGCGCGCGACGTGCCCCACAGCGCGCGGGCGCGCTTGCTGTTGGAGCGCGGGTCGACCTTGATCGAATTGCCGTCCTGAGTCACCGCGACATCGTCGGGAACCCGGAACTGCAGCTCGCCCTTCGCGCCCTTCACCTGAACGAGCTGGCCGTCGACCTTCGCGGTCACGCCGGCCGGCACGATGACGGGCTTCTTGCCGATACGAGACATGGTTGAAGTCCTATCCCAATTCCTGCGAGCTTCGGTCAGAAGACCTTGGCAAGCACCTCGCCGCCGACATTGTTCTCGCGGGCCTTGTGATCGGCCATGACGCCCTTGGGCGTCGACACGATGGTGATGCCGAGGCCATTGGCCACGCGCGGCGTCTTGTCGACGCCCGCATAGACCCGGCGGCCTGGACGCGAGACGCGCTCGATCGTCTTGATGACCGGCTCGCCGTCGAAATATTTCAGCTCGATCTCGAACTCGGTGCGGCCATTGCCGAAATCCGTGGTCGTGTAGCCGCGGATGTAGCCTTCTTCCTTCAGCACGTCGAGAACATGGCCGCGCAGGCGTGAGCCCGGCGTCTGGACCTTGTCCTTGCGGCGCATCTGCGCATTGCGGATACGGGTGAGCAGATCGCCCAACGGATCGCTGATCGACATTCGCTCTCTCCCTTACCAGCTGGACTTCACGAGACCGGGAATGAGGCCGCGCGAGCCGAGCTCACGCAGCGCCACGCGCGACAGCTTCAGCTTGCGGTAGAAAGCGCGCGGACGTCCCGAAACCTCGCAGCGATTGCGAATGCGAATCGCCGCGGAATTGCGCGGCAGCTCGGCGAGCTTGAGGCGCGCCTCGAACCGCTCCTCGGCGGTCAGCGCCTCGTCATTCGCCTTCGCCTTCAGCCGCTCGCGGCGGCCCGCATAGGCCTTGGCGAGCTTCGCCCTGCGCTTGTTGTTCTCGATCGAACTCTTCTTGGCCATTTTCTATGCCTTCGGTTTCCGCGTTTGAGACTTATCGTCTCACTGCCGGAACGGGAAATTGAACGCACGCAGGAGCGCGCGCGCCTCATCGTCCGTCTTCGCCGTCGTCACGACGATGACGTCCATGCCGAGGATCGACTCGGCCTTGTCGTAGTCGATCTCGGGAAACACGATATGCTCCTTGATGCCGAGGGCGTAGGAGCCGCGTCCGTCGAAGGACTTGGGATTGAGGCCGCGGAAATCGCGAACGCGCGGCAGCGCGATCGTGATCAAACGGTCCAGAAACTCGTACATGCGCGTCTTGCGCAGCGTGACCTTGGCGCCGATCGGCATGTTCTCGCGCACCTTGAAGGTCGAGATCGCCTTGCGGGCGCGCGTCACCACCGGCTTCTGGCCCGCGATCAGCGCGAGGTCGCCGGCCGCGGCCGTCACCTTCTTGCTGTCGTTGACCGCCTCGCCGACGCCCATATTCAGCACGATCTTCTCGATCGCCGGCACCTCGAAAGCGTTCTTATAGCCGAACTCTTCCATGAGCTTGGCGCGAACGACTTCGTCATAGTGCTTCTTCAGCCGCACCTCATAGGCGCCCTCGGGAAGCGATTTCGGGCCGGCCGAACGGCGCTCGCCATCATCATGCGAAGAAGAAGAAGGCGCGGATTTCGCCTTGCCGGCCTTCTTGGCCTCGCCTTCCGCCTTCGGAGCCTTGGCGGCTTTCGGCTTCTTTTCCTCAGCCATCGATCTGTTCTCCCGAACGCTTGGCGATGCGGACCTTGCGGCCGTCATCGAGAGTCTTGAAACCGACGCGCGTCGGCTTGCCGTCCTTGGGATCGGCGATCGCGATGTTGGACAGGTCGAGCGCCGCCGCCTTGGTGACGATCCCCGCCTCCTGCTGGCGCGTCTGGCGCTGATGGCGCTTGACGAGATTGACGCCCTCGACCACGGCGCGCCCTTCCGTTGGCAGCACCTGAATCACCTGACCCGTGCGGCCCTTGTCGCGACCGGCGAGAACGACGACCTTGTCGCCTTTCTTGATTTTCGCGGCCATTACAGCACCTCCGGCGCGAGCGAAATGATCTTCATATGGTTCTTGGCGCGCAGCTCGCGCGGCACGGGTCCGAAGATGCGCGTGCCGATCGGCTCCTTCTGATTGTTGATCAGAACCGCCGCATTGGAATCGAAGCGGATCACCGAACCATCGGCCCGCTTGATGTCCTTGGCCGTGCGCACCACGACCGCCTTGAGCACGTCGCCCTTCTTCACGCGACCGCGCGGAATCGCCTCTTTGATCGAGACGACGATAATGTCGCCGACGCCGGCGTATTTGCGCTTGGAGCCGCCCAGCACCTTGATGCACATGACGCGGCGGGCGCCAGAATTATCGGCGACATCGAGATTTGTCTGCATCTGTATCATGGCTTATCCCGCCTTTCGTCTCGGTCTGGTTTCGGTCCCCCGACTTCGTCCGAGAAAACCATCTCACTCGTCTCGTCTTTTTGAAGGCCTCTTCAGGCCTTGTCGGCGGCTTCCACCACTCGCCAGCGCTTCAGCCGCGAGATCGGAGCCGTCTCCTCGATCGTGACCTCGTCGCCGACCTTGAAAGTCTGCGCTTCGTCATGCGCATGATAATTTTTCGTGCGACGAACGGTCTTCTTGAACAGCGGATGGGTGAAGCGGCGCTCCACCTTCACCACCACGGTCTTGTTCTGCTTGTCGCTGACGACGACGCCCTGGAGAATTCGCTTCGGCATTGGCGCTCTCTCAACTCTGTTGTTCAGCGCGCTTTTGCGCGGCGATGGATTTGGCCCGGGCGATATCGCGACGAACGACGCGCACGCGCGCCGTGTTCTCGAGCTGGCCGGTCGCCCGCTGGAAGCGCAGATTGAACTGCTCCTTCTTCAGCTTCAGCACTTCCTCGTCCAGCTGGTCGAAGGAGAGGGCGCGGAGGTCGGAGACGCGTTGCTTGTTCGTGCTCATGGTCGCAATCCTCACTCGGCGATGCGTTCGATGAAGCGCGTCTTGATCGGCAGCTTCGCGGCGGCGAGCGTCAGAGCCTCACGCGCGAGCTCGCCGGACACGCCGTCGACCTCGAACATGATGCGGCCCGGCGCCACGCGCACGGCCCAGAGCTCCGGCGCGCCCTTGCCCTTACCCATGCGCACTTCGGTCGGCTTCTTGGAAACCGGCACGTCGGGGAAGATGCGGATCCACACGCGTCCGGCGCGCTTCATATGGCGCGTCATGGCGCGGCGAGCCGCCTCGATCTGGCGCGCGGTGATGCGCTCCGGCTCGAGAGCCTTGAGGCCGAACTGCCCGAAATTCAACGAAAAGCCGCCCTTGGCGTTTCCGTGAATGCGGCCTTTGAAGGCCTTGCGGAACCTGGTGCGTTTGGGTTGCAACATGATGTCGAACTCTCGAAATTAGGCCGCGTCGCGCGGCTCGCGCGGCTCGCGACGGCGACGCTCGCCATGATGTTCGCGCTCACCGCCGCCGGCGGCCTGCTCGGCCAGACGCTTGTCCTGCGCCATCGGATCATGCTCGAGGATCTCGCCCTTGAAGATCCAGACCTTGATGCCGCAAGCGCCATAAGCGGTATGAGCGGTAGCGACGCCATAGTCGACGTCGGCGCGCAGCGTATGCAGCGGCACGCGGCCCTCGCGATACCATTCCAGACGCGCGATCTCCGCGCCGCCGAGACGGCCCGAGCAATTGATGCGGATGCCCTGCGCCCCGAGCCGGATCGCCGATTGCACGGCGCGCTTCATGGCGCGACGGAAGGCGACGCGGCGCTCGAGCTGCTGAGCGATCGAATCGGCGACCAGAGCGGCCTCGACCTCGGGCTTGCGCACCTCGACGATATTGATCACGACCTCGCTGCCGGTCAGCTTGCCGACCAGCTTGCGGATCTTGTCGATATCGGCGCCCTTCTTGCCGATGACGACGCCCGGACGCGCCGAGTGAATCGTCACGCGGCACTTCTTGTGCGGACGCTCGATGATGATGCGAGACACCGCCGCCTGCTTCAAATTCTTGGCCACCGCAGCGCGAATGGCGAGATCCTCGTGCAGGAGCTTGGCGTATTCGCCCTTGCTCGCGAACCAGCGCGAGTCCCAGGTGCGGTTGACGCCGAGGCGCAGCCCGATCGGATTGACCTTCTGACCCATCGTTGGCTCCCTTTAGGCTTTCGCCGGCGTTTCGACTTCGCGGACGATGATCGTCAGATTCGCGAAGGGCTTCTCGATGCGGCTCGAGCGGCCACGGGCGCGCGCCGCGAAGCGCCGCATCACCAGCGACTTGCCGACAAAGGCTTGCGCGACGATCAGATCGTCCACGTCGAGACCGTGATTGTTCTCGGCGTTGGCGATGGCGCTCTCCAGGGTCTTCTTGACCTCGTGAGCGATGCGCTTGCGCGAGAATTCGAGATCGGCGAGAGCGCGATCGACCTTCTTGCCGCGGATGAGCTGGGCGAGAAGATTGAGCTTCTGCGGGGAGACGCGCAACGTGTTGGCGACGGCTTTCGCCTCATTGTCGGCCAGCGCGCGCGGATTGCTCGGCTTGGACATGTTCGTCAGCCCCTCTTCGACTTCTTGTCCGCCGCATGACCATGGAAGGTCCGCGTCGGAGAGAATTCGCCGAACTTGTGCCCGATCATGTCTTCGCTGACCGACACGGGCACATGCTTGTGGCCATTGTGCACGCCGAAGGTGAGACCCACGAACTGCGGCAGAATGGTGGAGCGGCGGCTCCAAATCTTGATGATGTCGCTACGTCCCGAGGCGCGGGCGGTCTCCGCCTTCTTAAGCAGATAGCCGTCGACGAACGGGCCTTTCCAGATAGAGCGAGCCATGGATCAGCCCTTCTTCTTCTTGGCGTGCCGCGAGGACACGATGAATTTCTCGGTCTTCTTGTTCGTGCGGGTCTTCTTGCCCTTGGTCGGCTTGCCCCAGGGCGTGACCGGGTGACGACCGCCGGAGGTGCGGCCTTCGCCGCCGCCGTGCGGATGGTCGACCGGGTTCATGGTGACGCCGCGGTTATGCGGACGACGGCCGAGCCAGCGCGAACGACCCGCCTTGCCGAGCGAGATGTTCATATGGTCCGGGTTCGACACCGCGCCGATGGTCGCGAAGCACTGGCCGTGCACGAGGCGCTGCTCGCCCGAGTTCAGGCGAATGATCACATAGCCCTGATCGCGGCCGACGATCTGCGCATAATTGCCCGCCGAGCGCGCGATCGCGCCGCCCTTGCCGATCTTGATCTCGACATTGTGGACGATCGTGCCCACCGGAATATTGCCGATCGGCATGGCGTTGCCGGGCTTCACATCGACCTGAGCGCCCGAGATCACCTCGTCGCCGACCGAAAGACGCTGCGGCGCGAGAATATAGGACAGCTCGTCATCCGCATAACGGATGAGCGCGATGAAGGCGGTGCGGTTGGGATCATATTCGATCCGCTCCACCTTGCCGACGACATCGAGCTTGCGGCGCTTGAAGTCGACGAGGCGATAGGCCTGCTTGTGGCCGCCGCCGCGGAAGCGCACGGTCACGCGACCATTGTTGTTGCGGCCGCCCTTGGACGTCTTGCCCTCGGTGAGGGTTTTGACGGGCTTGCCCTTGTAGAGATCGCTGCGGTCGACGATGACGAGCTGACGAAGGCTCGGCGTGACCGGCTTGAATGTCTTCAGCGCCATGGTTTTGTCCTCGAGCCTGCCTTTAGAGTCCCGTCGTCACGTCGATCTTATGGCCTTCGGCCAGCGTGACGATCGCCTTCTTCACATCCGACTGGCGGCCGCGCACGCCCTTGAAGGCGCGCAGCTTGCCCTTGCGCAGCAGCGTGTTGACGGCCTCGACCTTCACATCGAAAAGCCCCTCCACCGCCGCCTTGATCTGCGGCTTGGTGGCGGTCTTGGCGACATTGAAGACCACTTTGTTCTGCTCGGAGGCGATCGTCGCCTTCTCGGTGATGACCGGGGAGACGATCACGTCGTAGTGGCGCACATCCTTGCTCATTTCAGGCGCGCCTCCAGCGCATCGATCGCCGCGCGGGTCAGCACCAGCTTCTCCCGGCGCAGAATGTCATAGACATTGACGCCCTGGACCGGCAGCACGTCGATCCGCGGCAGATTGCGCGCGGCCAGCGCGAAATTGGCCTGCGGCTCCGCGCCATCGATGATGAGCGCGCTGGAAAGCCCGGTCTTGTCGAAACCGGCCTTGAGCAGCTTGGTCTTCGGCTCGGTGAGCGAAGCGCTCTCCCAGACGATGATGGCGCCGTCCTTGGCCTTGGCCGAGAGCGCGTGCTTCAGAGCGAGAACGCGCACCTTCTTGGGAAGGTCGTGCTCATGGCTGCGCACCACCGGACCGAAGGCGCGACCGCCGCCGATGAACTGCGGCGCGCGCCGCGATCCATGACGAGCGCCGCCCGTGCCCTTCTGCTTATGCAGCTTCTTGCCCGTGCGGGCGACGTCGGCGCGGTTCTTCACCGCATGCGTGCCGGCGCGCCGCTTGGCGAGCTGCCAGCGGATCATGCGGAAAATGAGATCCTGGCGCGGCTCGAGCCCGAAAATCTCATCCGCCAGCTCGATCGAGCCGGCATCCTGGCCGTCGTACGACGTGACGCTGATCTGCACCACGGCTCAGTCCTCCTTCTTGTCTTCTTGCGCGGCGGGAGCTTCCGCCAGACGATATTTGCCGGGCTGCGGCGCCTCGGCCGGCAGCGCCCGCTTCACCGCGTCGCGCACAAAAATCCAGCCGCCGGCATGTCCGGGCACGGAGCCTTCGACCAGCAGCAGGCCGCGCTCGACATCGGTCTGCACGACCCGCAGATTCTGCGTGGTCACGCGGTCGACGCCCATGTGCCCGGCCATTTTCTTGTTCTTGAAGGTCTTGCCGGGGTCTTGACGACCGCCGGTCGAACCATGCGAGCGATGCGAGATCGACACGCCGTGAGTGGCGCGCAGACCGCCGAAGTTCCAGCGCTTCATCGCGCCGGCGAAGCCCTTGCCGATCGTCGTGCCGGTCACGTCGACGAACTGGCCGACGACGAAATGATCGGCCGTGATTTCGGCGCCGACGGGAAGCAGCTCCGTCTCCTCGACGCGAAACTCGGCGAGCTTCAGCTTCGGCTCGACCTTGGCGACGGCGAAACGGCCGCGCTCGGCCTTGGAGACGTTCTTCACCTTGGCGTGGCCGATGCCGAGCTGCACGGCCGTGTAGCCGTTCTGCTCCTTGGTCCGATGGGCGACGACTTGGCAGCCGTCGAGCTTCAGCACCGTGACCGGCACATGCTCGCCCGCTTCGGTGAAGACGCGGGTCATTCCGACCTTTTGCGCGATGACGCCAGACCGCATGATCTCTTCCTTCGAAAGGCGCATCGCTCTCGTCGCGAGAGGCGCCCGGTTCATTTTTATTAGAGCTTGATTTCGACGTCGACGCCGGCGGCGAGATCGAGCTTCATCAGCGCGTCCACCGTTTGCGGGGTCGGATCGACGATATCGAGCACGCGCTTGTGAGTCCTGATCTCGAACTGCTCGCGCGATTTCTTGTCGATGTGCGGCGAGCGGTTCACCGTGAACTTCTCGATCTTGGTCGGCAGCGGGATCGGACCACGCACCTGAGCGCCCGTGCGCTTGGCGGTGGAGACGATCTCCTTCGTCGACGTATCGAGAATCCGGTGATCGAACGCCTTGAGGCGAATCCGGATATTCTGTCCGTTCATCAGCGTCTTCCTCTTGGACCGCGAGCCGCGGCGCGCTCTGGGCCGCGAGCCGTGAAGGCTCGCAGGCCGTTTCTACGAATGCGAGGCGCGACGCCCCGCGGTCCAAATTCCTTATTCGATGATCGAAGCGACGACGCCGGCGCCGACGGTGCGGCCGCCTTCGCGGATGGCGAAGCGCAGCTTCTCCTCCATGGCGATCGGAACGATGAGGTTCACCTCCATCGC
>NZ_JBQUZK010000021.1:0-1500 GCF_056313885.1 Methylosinus sp. DMC45 | reverse complement strand
TTGTAGCTCACGGGCAACGGTCTCATGGCTTGAAGATCGCCCCACTTGGCTTACCCACCCGTTAATGTGACATCGCCTCGGCGAGGAAGGCGTTCATCGTCTCGAACTGCTCGGCGGAGCCTGGGTTAGCATCGACCGTTTTTCTGCCATGGTATGACTGGTCAGGATGGCGCAAACGAATTAGTGTTTTCGATGAAGCGGGAGGAGAGAACGCTTCGCTTGGGGAGAGAACATGGCGTTCGGCGAACGGTTGAATGAGGGCTGGTGCTTAGAGCAGCTGTCGGGCTACGGCGGCCGTGGCATCAAGCGTAAATACGTCGAAGAGATGCTTAACATCTATAATGCGACGAGGAAATATTTTTTTGTATTTGAGATCGCAAACGGCGTCGTCAACATTAGATCAAAGCCGGCTTTTTTTCAAGATGAAGAGTTTCATGTGTCGGCCGACGCATCTATACTCAGAGCAGTAAACTACAGAAATTTTTTTCAGGATGTAGTTAGGCTGCATAATATAGAATTTAACACTGTGTTCGGCATGGAGGTTCCTGACGAAGTATTTGAGAGTCAAGAAATTCCGGTGTTTGGATATCAGAAGCAAAAAAGTGATAAATTAATACTCATGCCTGACATAGATTTTTTGCATTACGAGTTTTATAGAAATCAAAATGTTGATGATATATATGAATATAATAAGAAGGAGCCAAGCGCTATATTTGTTGGCGCTACAACCGGCGCCGGGGTTATTACAAAAGAATCGATTGCTAACGGAACCGTTCCGCGAATCAATTCCGCAAAGTATTTTAAAGATAAAAAATTAGTGAATTTCAAGCTGCCAGACATAGTTCAGGTGGATTCCGACGAAGTTAGAAGCATGATCGCTGATATGGGTATTAGCGGTGAGCGGCGCGAATGGTCCGAGCAGCTCAAGTGCAAGTTTTTGATTTCAATGGATGGAAATGGAGCGACCTGTTCGCGGGTTATTATTTCCCTAAAGTCAAATTCTGTCCTTTTAAAATATTCATCGCCAAATCAACTATATTATTTTTCTGGATTAATTCCGTGGTACAATTTCATTCCAATCCGCGCTGATGATGATGTTTTGCGAATAGTTGAAATTGAGCGGCGTGAGCCGGGACGTTTCGAATTTATTGCCAAAAATGGACAGGATTTTTATAATATGAACTTGCAGCGCGAGCATGTCTTTGAGTATGTTGCTTTATTAATAAATGGGTATAATAATATTATTAATTGACATCTCCGAGTTTAAGTGAGGCGTGTCCCGCGGACTGTTGACGAGGGGTTGCCGCACATTTGTCGTATCATAGTGAAACGGTCCATTGGACGAGGCGGGCTATGGAACATTTTACGTTACAAATCCGTAACCGACCGTCGAGGCTTTCCATTACCCACAAGTGCACTCAGCGGGCGATGTCACATTAACGGGTGGGTAAGCCAAGTGGGGCGATCTTCAAGCCATGAGACCGTTGCCCGTGAGCTACA
>NZ_JBQUZK010000020.1:0-21117 GCF_056313885.1 Methylosinus sp. DMC45 | reverse complement strand
GCCCCGCGTTCAGCAAACCTCGGCAGAGATCCACTTAAAATCCGCGGGGAGTTGTCCAGAGAAGCGGGGCCAGCTCTTGCATTAGGTCTGCGGCTCCATCCGCGCTTGCAAGTAAACGCCGTCGGCCCAAATATGCAGGGGTCATGGCGTAACGCTCCTCCGGGAGGTTTGGTCGCCGACCCCGTTACACCGCCTTCCTCACGCCGTCATCACCCACTTTCGGCCATAGCCCCGAGGTTGTCGGCATCGTCCCGAACGAGAAGGCGATCAAGCGCCTCGTCGGCGCGATCCTGTTGGAACAAAATGACGAATGGGCCGCCCAGCGCGGTCGCTACATGACCCTGGAATCGATCGCCGCTTGGAGCGATGCTCCGATCGTAAAGCTGCCCGCCATGGCCGCCTGATCAAACCGGCTGCTGCCGGAGTCCATCGAACGGGACGCGATCCTCAAAGAGCTATCTGACTGAAGAGGACCAGCGGCCAGTCCAAGCCTGCAGACGACGCCGCAATTCGTCGACCCACTCGGGTTCTGGGCGGCACTTAGACGATCGGTTTCTGAGTTTTGATTCGGACAGGAGACGGAGACAAGGGGATCGCGGCGAGCAAGGTCGCATCGCCGACACCGTGGCAATATCCATTCCCTGGCTGGCGACCCATTGCTCAAGATCGGTAAGATAGGCGTCGATAGCCACCATATCTATACATATAGCAAGTATTGCACGATGAGAATCGCCATCGACCTCGTTCAAATAAGCCTGTCTTAGCTCTTTACAGGTCGTATAATCCTGAGGATCAAAATAATATAGGGCTCTGCTTTTCATTTATTTGCTCTGCCTGGCCGCTTTCGGTGAAGCTTTAGTTAATTGGAGAAAGCGAAAAATGCGTTGCGAAAATACGCCCACTTTTTCGTTTCGAGTCGATGCCCGTGCGGTCCGAGGAAAAAATGCATGATCCGCTCTACCAACGCCGTGAAAATCAACCCAAGTCGCGGCGGAGCTGTTGATGGGCGACGCGCTCCACGCCGACAATCGAAGTTCCCGTCCCCCAGAGCAATCAAACTCTCGTCGGGCGCTTGTTCACGCCCCGGATTTGGCCTTGTGCCGCGTCTCCGCGTAGCGGCGAACGACATCCTTGTCGTCGAGGGCGCGCGCAGGGTGGATGGCGCCTACGGTCTCACGACGACATTCGTGGACGGGGAGCTTGGTCCAGGAAGGCCGAAGACTTGATCGACGCCCTGATCTTCGAACAGGGCATAATGTCCGTAAGCGGGATAGCGATTAAGCGCCAGTTTGCGCCGGCTGGGGCGTGGATTTTGGTCGCGCGACCGCCGCGTGAGAGGCCGATGGCCCGATTTTTCTTTTCCCTTTGCCGATCCTTGCCGAGCGATCAGCCTTCACCGCCGAGGAGTCGATGAGAAGTTCCGTAGGCAGCCCGCCAGCCTGTGCGAGCGCGGAGACCAGATCGACCCGGACACGCTTCGCCGCCCAGCGGACATGACCGATTGTCGAGAGTCTTTTTCAGCCGGTATTCTGGCGGCGTGTCGATCCAGCGGCCGTCGGAGTTGAGCGCATGGACGACGCCGCCGATCACCCGGCTTTCGTCACCCCGCGCCTTGCCTCTCGTATCGATTGGGAGGCGAGGCGCAATCTTCGAAAGCCGCGCATCCGTCAGCCAGAATTGATTATGCCCGCGAGCGCTCTTTGGGCTTGGCCCTAAGTCTGCGTTGCAGCCAAGCTAACGATGGAACCACCTCGCGAACTCGTCATCTCGGCGTGTTCGACGCTCGATCTTCTGGAGCGATGACGCCTCGTCGTAACAGTTGCGTAACCTCCTCGGCAGGCACAGGACGACTGAAGTAGAAACCTTGAACGCTCTGACATCCCGCCTGAACCAGGAAATCGAGTTGCCCGACGGTTTCGACGCCCTCGGCGAGCATTTCACATCCGAACTCTTGCACGAGGCCGATCGTGGCGCGAACGATGGTTGCGCTCACCGGATCGTGCGGCAGTCCGCGCACGAATTGCTGTGCGATCTTGATTCGGTTCACGCGATAGGTGAGCAAATATTCGAGCGAAGAATACCCGGTGCCGAAATCGTCGATCGCGATACGAACGCCCAAGGCGCGAATTCGATCGATTGCCGTCGTCTCACCGCGGGAGGATTGCATGAGAACCGATTCTGTCAGCTCGATCTCGATCGTTCCCGGATCGAGATCACGCATGTCGAGCTCACGCGCGAGATCGGACTCGAATCGCGACGCAGTGAAGAGCTGGGCGGCCGAGACATTGACGCCGACGATCGGCGGACAGATGCCGAGATCGCGCCAGAGTCGGGCCTGGCGACAAACATTCGCGAGCGCCCATGCGCCGATCGGCGTGATGAGGCCCGTCCGTTCGGCGAGCGGTATGAAACCGCCCGGTCCCAGCAGCCCGCGACTGGGATGATTCCATCTGAGCAGCGCCTCGACGCCGATGATCCGTCCAGACGGCCATTCGATCTCCGGCTGATAATGGAGCTCGAACTCCTCCCTTTCGAGCGCCGAGTTGAGCTCCTCGAACAGGGTCACGCGCTCACGCACAGCGCGGTCGTGCGCCTCCGAATAGAAGCGGCGCTGATTATATCCCGCGGACTTTGCTTCATAGAGGGCGAGATCGGCGCGCCTCAACAATTCTTCCGGCCCGACGATAGCCGCTCCGAATACCGAAACGCCGATGCTCACGGAGACAGGGACTTGCTTTCCCATTATCGTGAACGGCGCCGCCACAGAATGGATTATTTTTTCCGCGACCTCCTCGACCTCCTCTCGGCGTGCGGCGTCCTTGATGAAAATCCCGAATTCGTCGCCGCCGATGCGCGCGATCGAGGCCGTATCACGTATAGCCTGGCCGATGCGCTCTGCGGCGGCCCGTAGCAGCTCGTCTCCGAACGAATGACCGAGCGTCTCGTTCACTTCCTTGAAGCGATCCAGATCGAGATACAGAACAGCGAATGACGCGCCGTCTTTTTCGCCGCCGTGAAACGCCTCGGTCACCCATTCCTTGAAGGTCTCGCGATTGGGCAGGCCCGTCAGGAGATCGGTGCGCATCGCACGCGCCATTTCCTGCTCGGCCTTTTCACGAACCTCGATCTGCTTTTCGAGATCGGCGGCGAGCGCGGCCTGCGCCAGCTCGCGTCGGGCCAACGATACTATCCAACGATTGGCGCGCACGCCCAATAGCAGAAGCGCCAGGACAAAAGCCGCGGACATGAGGCCCATAGTGCTGGACGTCGGCTCCGGCCGGGCGAAAAAAGCCATAATGGCCGGCATGGCCGTCGGCGTCCCGAAGCCGAGCATAGCCGGCAGAAACGCCGCGTCGATCGTCACGGAACCCGCGATCATGCCGCCCAGCACAAAGGCGATGAAGACGTGAAAAGATGGATCGTCGGTGAGCAGGAGGATCGACGCAGACAGCCCCCATAGGCAACCCGTCGCCGTAGCCCCGGCAGCGAAGCGCAGCGCCCAGCGGCGCGCGGCGTCGTTCGGCTGCGGCTCGCTCTTGTAGAGCCACGAATTGTAGAGCCGCAAGGAGACGACGACGGTCAGCGAACCCACCCATAGAAGCAATACCCATCTCGGGTACAAACCCTGCGCTACCCAGGCGGTGAGGACGGCGTTGAGTAGATTGACGGGCAATACCGCCGTGTTTCCATAAAGGACGCGAACCTGTTCGCTCAGCACCGCCGGATCGAGCGCTCTGGGATCGGCGATCTGCGCTTGCTCTTCGTACGTCATTCGTCCTCCGCCAATTCGACCGCCCCCTTCCAAAATCGTCATTTGTCAGGCGAATCCTCGTCGAGGAATCGAAAGACGCTCGTCGAGCGCACGCTACTTATCTTTCATGAAAACAACAACTCCCTCTCCACAACGATGCGCTCGAGTATATCTATAGTTGCAATCAATGAGCTACTATCGCCGATCAAAGGCTCTTCGCTGTTCGGCGATGACTAAAATTGGCTCATCCTCATTTTCCGTGCTGCGGATTGCCGCTTCGAATTCGAATCACTCGGAAAAGGCATGGGATATTGAAATGCGTGCCGCTCGAGAAACATGAGAAACGCGGAGGTAAGGTCAACGTGACAGCCGGAGCCGGCCAAGGCGCTGTCGCGGGTGCGATACGGCGACATGTTCATAATGGCTCGGCTCGACCGATTGGCGCGGTCGCTGTCGCCACGATCGGAACCCCGGCGTCACTCGCTCGCTCATGCTTTCATGAGAAGGAACCTCCAAGAACGCATGTCCGATCAGCCTCTCTCATGCGCGAGTGCGAGTGGCTCCGGCCTTTTGCGCGGAGCCAAAATTCTCGCGGGCCGCGACAATCGCTTGATGATGCGCCTCGGCCCAGCCGATCAGCGCACTCAACGGTTCTAGGAAGGACGATCCCATTTCGGTCAGCGCATATTCGACCTGCGGGGGCGTGACATCATGCACCGTGCGGCTGACGAATCCGTCTTCCTCCAGTCGTCGCAACGTCCGCGACAGCACCTGCTTCGAGATATCGCCGATGGCGCGGTGCAGCGCATTGAACCGTTGCGGCATGTCGGCCAAATGAGCCAACACCAGCAGGCTCCATCGGTCACCCACTCTGTCCACCACATCCCGCACCACGCAGGGCTGATTGAAATCCACGCCGCTAGGCGGCAACAATCCTCGTGATCCTGTCATCCGAGCCCTCTCCGCCGTAGATCACATTTTCCTGACTTGGTCAGAAAAATATGCCTCCTTGCGAACTCTATCATCTATTTTTAGACTAAATAACAAATACAGACCACGATCAGAATTGGGACCTCCGCCGCACACGCGTGTTCGTAGGCGTTGAAATTGCCCAGTCATCGCGCGAGAGCAGCGGATTCGGCTCGAGAAGAAGGATATTTGCGTGACCACACAGAAGAAGATCATCGTCATTGGCGGCACCGGCTATGCTGGCTCGGCCATCGCGCGCGAGGCCGCGAAGCGCGGCCATACAGTGAGTTCGGTCAGCCGCTCGACCCCAGCCGAACGGATAGAGGGCGTCACATATTTCACGTCGAACGTGGCCGATATCGGCTCGACGATTGTCGGCACCGATGTCGTCATCGGCGCGCTATCGCCGCGAGGCGCCAACGTCGGCGCTCTCGCCCAAACCTATGGTCAGCTCGCGAGGCAAGTTGCCGATGCGGGCGCGCGTCTCATTCTGATCGGCGGCTTCTCGTGCCTGCGGCGCACGCCCGGCGCGCCGCGCACGTTGGAGGTCGAGAGCTTTTCTTCCGAAATTCCGGCCGAGATCGTCGCAGAAGCAAAGGAGAATCTAGATGTTCTGAACAACCTTCTCACCGACGCGACCGGCGTCGACTGGTTGTTCGTCTCTCCCGGTCTGGAATTCTCGGCCTGGACGCCGGGCGAGGATCTCGGCCGTTATCGCATCGGCGATGAAGTTGCGCTTTTCGACGAGAACGGCAAGTCGGCGATCGGCGGAATCGATTTTGCTCGCGCCGTGCTCGACGAGATCGAAAGCCCTACACGCCATCGGGCGCAGATCGGCGTGGCTTACTGAGGCGTACGACGCGGCCGAGCGATCAGGAAGCAGGTCGACACCTTCGCGCCATTCGAGATCCACCATGATCGGTCCGTAATTCACGCCTTCGAGCCAGTTCCAGGCGTCGATACCCGGCACGCGCGCCCTTCCATTGGTTCCGCCGGCGACTTATGCGTCAAATGCCTCAGGATCGTGTCGTCACTCGTTGGAAGGCCGAGGCGCTTCATCGAGCGTTCGGCCGGCCACCAACGCCGTGTCCGAACAACCGGACAATCTCGGCGCCCCTCTCGGTCTGACGTGCGTAAAGCCTTGCAATATCGGATAGCTGCTCCGAGAACGTTCAACCCTCACAATCGTCGTTCAAGCAGCGCCGCCGGCTCGTATGGAGCTTTACGGTCGACCACCGATCCTTGGATCGGCAAATCTAGGAGGCTTTGGACATATCGACTATGCCGGCGCGTCGATCGCTCGTTGCAGCCAGGACATGCGCCGAGCTCCGGTCCGGCAACCGAAATTGTCCAACGATTTCCGTTGTATTCTGTGCCCAGGACTCTCGCGCCGGATCCCGGCGTCCACCGCGCGATTTAATTGCCATCTAGATAGGATAGCCAATGACCGGCCGCCCCAGCAAGTCGGCAGCACGGAAAGTGAGAAAGTCCCGTTAAGGGCAATTGAATTGCATCGAACAAGACATTCGTGTCGTTAGAAGCAATGTGACATCCTTATTCGATATCGATCAAAGCGACAGCATCACGATCTGGCCAAGAGACGTGTCGTCGATTGCCCTTCGACAATCGCAGCGCGCTCGACCCGTCCGCCGCGTGCACGCACGATATCGGCCCCGACGATTTCATGTTCCAAATAGTCTGCGCCTTTGACGAGCACGTCGGGATGCAAAGTCTCGATCAGCTCTAGGAGCCCGTTTGGAAATTCACGGGTGAGCGTTTCGGCGCAGTAGGACGCCGGCCATTGCGACGTGAATCATGGCTGTCGAGACGTCGATGCCGCGCTCGTAGTCGCGAACGAGCCTGCGCCAGCGGATCATCCAGCCGAAGGTCCGTTCGACGACCCAGCGACGCGGCAGGACTTCGAAGCCCTTCTGTCCGTCGCGGCTACGGATGATTTCGAGCACGAATTCGAGATAGGCGGCCTTGTCCATCAGCTTGAGCCGATCGTAGGCGCCGTCGGCGAAGAGATGTTTCGCCCACGGCCGGCGTTTGCGGATCGCGTCGAGGATCGCCTGCGCGCCGGCGCTGCCCGAGACCTCGGCGGTCGTCAGATTGACCATCAGCAGCGGTGTGTCCGTGTCGACGGCGATGTGACGCTCGCGGCCGACGATCTTCTTGCCCGCGTCATAGCCGCGCGCTTCCGCATGCGGCGCCTTGACCGACTGGCTGTCGATCACCGCCGCCGACGGGCTCGTCTCGCGTCCTTGTCTTTCGCGGTCGAGCATGAGTTCGACGTCATGGATCATTTGGAACAGAAAACGCCGCGCCAACCCGCGGAACCATCCGTAGACCGTTCGCCAACGCCCGAAATGCACAGATCCCGCCAGCCGCAACCCGAGCGAACGAGATAGCGCACCGCATTGATGACTTCACGAAATTCGATCTCGCGCGGACGGCCTCAGCGCCCGGGCCTCGGCATTAGCGGCGCGATCCGCTCCCATTCCTCATCCGTCAAATCGGAAGGATAGCGTCTTCTGGGCGATCTTGGCCATTCGGCCCCGTTGCTGGCGTGTCCACATCCAAAGTGGGAATCACATCCGCTGAAAAAGGGGAAACCCGCATCAATCCGATTTTCCAAACAGGCTCTAAGACGCGCGGCGCGCTCTTTACGGCTTCCGACGCGTGCATATAGAATGTCGACGCGGTTCTCCGTTGTGCAGCGTGAGGCCAACCGGGACATGGTGTTCGTCACGGGAAGCGCCGCCGCCTACGACAATGGATTGGGCGCCGACGTTTCTCGCAAGACGCCATTGACGGCGGGAACTACTGTATGCAGGTTTTGATTGTTTTTGCGACGACTGAGGGGCAGACCCGCAAGGTCGCGATGTTCGTGGCCGAGCGACTACGCGCCATGGGCCATCGGGTCAGGCTGATACCGGCCGAGGAGGCGGTAACGTCGCTCGATTTGGAGGCGTCCGAGGCGGTCATCGTCGCGGCGTCGGTGCATATCGGCCGCTACCAGTCGTCCGTGGTGCGCTTCGTCAAGGAGCAGCGGCACGCGCTCGAGACGCGAGCGAGCGCCTTTGTCTCGGTGTCGATGACCGCCGCTAATGACGATCACGACGACCGCAAGGCGCTGAAGCGGTATGTCGCGAGATTCTGCCGGCAGACCCAATGGCAGCCGGGTCGAGTCCATCACGTCGGTGGCGCCATCTGCTACACCCAATATGATTTCCTCCGACGCTGGGCGATGCTGCTGTTTGCCCTTCGACGTGGCGCATCGACCGACTGCACGCGCGATCACGAGTTCACCGACTGGAACGACGTGAATCAATTCATCGAAGCGTTCGCAACGTGGAGCGGAAGCGGCGACGATGAACAGTCCTGCAAGACTCGAAGCGCGAGAAGCAATATTCGAGACGAGAGATGACGCCACGCGGCGGCAGCTCGTAGGAATAGTCGATCTCCGTTTCATGTCCGGTGCGCCGCATCGTCAGCACGACCGCGGCGAGCTTCTGGCGCGCAATGGGCTTGGCCGTAACCGACAAATCGAAGCCGCCGAAAGCGATCGACCCAATATGATAGATGGCTCGCGTGGTTCTCGATGTCCGTGGGCAGACCGAGCTCGGAATTTACGAAACAACTCGCTATGTCGGCCACGAGTTCTTCGCGTGAATAACTCGCGGAATCGAAGCGCCCACTGAGATCGCGGTTCAGACGGCTCGAGACTCCTGTGCAATGCGCGTAATTATATTTGAATAGAAAAATCTCCAGCAAGGGATCAGCAAGGGCTGTGGACCCATTTCCGGGTGACGCAAACGCGGTCGTTGATGAGAGGCCGCGAGAAAGCGTCGCGCGTTTCCGCAATTGTGCGCGCGATTTTGGCGCTACGGCAAGATTGGACAATTTCGAAGGCTTTTACTGTCAATATCTTGTGCAATAGCGGAGACCCTTTATGCGACGAATGCGGCAAGTCCGAGCTTTGCATTGTGCGGTCTTCAGACCTTGCAGCCACAGACACAGAAAATGAATTTCCATAATTCGCGACTATGCAAGATATAAATAAAACAGAGATTGCGATTGCGACTTTCTCCGTGATAGTTCGTTCCACTCGCGAAGGAACACGAGATGATCGATCGTCGATATTTCAGTCAAGCGGTCGTAGCATCCGCTCTCGCCCTGCCCGGCGTCGCGCGGTCGGAGGTTTCCGTGCTACGCCTCGGAACTATGCGCCTGAACAGCGCAGCACCGTTTTTTGTCGCGTCTGACAAAGGTTTCTTCGAGGGCGAAGGTTTGCAGGTTCAAATTGAATATTTCGACGCCGCCGCTCAATTGCCCGTCGCCGCCGTCGCGAATTCGATCGACGTCGGCATGACCGCCTTCACCGCCGCTTATTTCAACCTCGCCGCCAAAGGCGGACTAAAACTCGTCTGCGGCGATAGTCGACCGCACCCGGCCTTTCCCAATAATCAATTGGTGGCTAGCCGCAACGGCTACGACGCGGGATTGCGCTCTTTCGGCAACATTCGGGGACGACGCCTGGGCATAACGACAATCGGATCGTCGTTCCATTATCAGTTCGGCGTGATTGCTGCGAAATTCGCATTCCCACTGTCACAGGTCGAACTCGTCCCTCTTCAGACTCTGCCAAACGTCGGGTCGGCGATTGCCGCCGGAAAATTGGATGGCGCCATCCTTCCCTCGACGGTCGCAGACCCGTTGGTCAGAGCGGGCTCTGGCGTCTTCATCGGAAATACGGCCGAAGTCGACATGACGCAAGGAAGCGGCGTGTTTACCCGCCCCGATTTCATCGCCACCAATCGCGCGGGGATGGAACGCTTCGTCCGAGCGCATCGGCGTGCGATGGCTTTCAGCAATAGAGCTGTCAATCGGCTCGACGAACAAGGCCGACCGATTGCTAGCGACGAGCGAGAGGAGCTTCTCGAAATCGTCGCTCGACGCACAGGCCAGACTAGGCAGCAAATCAGCTCGACCTTCGGCTATTACGATCCCGCCGCCAGCTTGAACGTCGAGGACGTTCGCAAGGTGCTCAGATTTTGGCAAGACCAGGGGCTCGTGAAGCGAGAAGTCGACGCCGAACATGTCATCGATCTCTCTTTTGCGGTTTGAAGTCGGCGTCGAACGGCTCGGAGAGGACGGCATGGAACTGGAGCTTCGAGGATTGGGGCACGACTTCGGGCCGTTGACCGTTCTCGACGATGTTTCGTTTTCTGTGCGCGAATCCGAGATCGTCTCCGTCATCGGTCCCTCTGGCTGCGGAAAGTCGACTCTGCTGGCGATCGCCGGCGGCCTGATCGCGCCGAGCCGAGGATCGGCTTTCACCGTCGGCGTTCCGTCGGCTACGAGCCTCAATCCATTCACTTTCGTTTTTCAGGACGCGGGGCTGCTGCCGTGGCGAACCGTGGCCGGCAATGTCGCATTGGCGCTGGAGAACCGACTGCCGTCGAGAAAGGAGCAGGCCGAGATCGTCGAGGAAGTGTTGGAACGAATCGGTCTACGCGGCTTCGCGCAAGCCTATCCGAAGCAATTGTCGGGCGGCATGAAACAGCGTGTCGGCATCGCCAGGGCGCTGGCCGCTCGCCCAGCCTTCCTTCTCATGGACGAGCCTTTGTCCGCCGTAGACGCGCAGACGCGCGAACTGTTGATGGAGGAGTTCCTCGCCCTGTGGCTGCGAGACCGCGTTTCGATCCTCTACGTCACACATAATCTCGACGAGGCGGTGCGGCTTTCCGACCGGATCGTCGTGCTCTCGAGACGGCCGGGCCGAGTCCGCGAAATCATCGACGTCGGAATTCCGCAAGCCGAGCGCGGCCACCCCGATGTCGCGAGCGAATTGTCGGCGCTGCAGCACGACATTTGGAACTTGCTTCGATCGGAAGCGCGCGACGCCGACCGAGAGCTTCTGTCCATGGAACGAGCCGATGTCTGAAGCCCATACGCCATCTGCGATCGGAGTTCCAAGCACGGTGCGATTCCGCGGCGGCGGATTCGAGATCACGCCGAAGCGGTGGTTCGCTCCGGCATTTGCCGCTGTGCTCGTCGGAGCGTGGCAGCTCGGATCGACATCGGGGCGGATCGATCCACTGTTTCTGCCTGGGCCGGTCGATGTCATCGAGACGCTCTATCACGAGCTCGCGCAAGGGGACTTGGCGATCCATATCGGCAAGTCGCTGACTCGTCTGCTGTTGGGCTGGTTGATCGGGAGCCTCGCCGGCCTGAGCGTCGGCCTCGCGATGGGCCTCTGGTCCTGGTGCCGAGCAATCGGCGACGCTGCGATCTCCTCTCTGTACCCCATTCCCAAGATAGCGCTGCTGCCCCTCTTCATACTCTGGCTCGGAATCGGAGAGTCCAGCAAAATAACGACGATTGCTCTCGGCGTTTTCTTTCCTATGGCGGTGTCCGTATGCGCCGCCGTCGACGCAGCGCCACGTCCTTTCATACGCATGGCGCAGAGCTTTGGACTCGACCGCATGGCGATCGTCGTCAAGGTCGTGCTGCCGTCCGCCCTCCCAGCCATGTTGGCCTGCGCGCGCATTACCGTTTCCACAGGCCTCGTGCTCCTCGTCGCCGCCGAGATGATCGGCGCACAATATGGGATCGGCGCCTATATTCTCGCCGCCGGCAACATCATGGACTCCGAGAAGCTCCTCGCCGGCGTTCTCGTACTCTCTCTCCTCGGAACATGCGCAGGGGCGGTAATCGCGGCGCTCGAACGCACGCTCTTGCGCTGGCGTTGACCCGAACGCTCATCGGATCGTCATTCATGAAAGCTCTCCAAAAAACAGCCCCGTCCTTCGGAGTCGAGTTTCGGGAGGTTCCCCGGCCGGTTCCAGGCCCCGGCGAGGCGCTTATCGAAATCACTGCCGCCGGCGTTTGTGGGACGGACGTGCATATCTTTGAATGGAGCGGCGGCTATGATTTCATGGCGTCACTGCTTCCGCTGACGCTCGGGCACGAATTCGCGGGACGCGTGATCGACGTCGCTGGCGACGCAAACGGATTGGCGCCCGGCGCCCTCGTCGCCGTAATCCCTTCCACCCCATGCGGAAGTTGCGCGCATTGCCTGAGCGGCGCAGCCGAATCTTGCGAGCGTCGGTCAGCCAAAGGCACCAGCGCCGACGGCGGCTTCGCGCCTTGGATCACAGCGCCTGTCGTCAATTGCCTCGAGGCGCCGAACGGCGTCGATGACGAGCTCGCAGCGCTCGCTGAACCATTGACCGTTGCGCAGGAAGCAGTCCTGAAAGGCGGCGTGACGCGCGGCGATCGGGTGCTCGTCATCGGTCCGGGCACGATCGGACAGGCGATCGCCCTCTACGCCCGCATGGCCGAAGCCGCGGAGGTCGTCGTGGTGGGGAAGAACGATCCTCTTCGTTTCGAAACGCTACGCGCTCTCGGCCTTCGGGACCTTATCGACATTGGCGATGGCGATCTCCAAACCGCATTGGCGTACCGCTTTGCAGACCAGAAATTCGATATCATTTTCGAAGCGACAGGCGTTCCGGAGGTGGTTCAAGAAGGCCTCGCATTCTTGCGCAAGGAAGGCGTTCTGGTCGTCGCGGGGATACACCCGCGCAGAGCTGTGCTCGACCTCACCCGCCTCGTACGCGAAAGACATCAAATCCGAGGCACGCAACGCGCGCCGCGCCATGTCTGGCCGCGTGTGCTCGACAGCCTTGTGACCGAAGGCGAACGTATTCGCCACATGATCACGCATCGCATGTCGCTCGATCACGGCGTCGAGGCCTTGGAGTTGGCGCGGACGCGTCGGGCCTCGAAAATCATTCTCTCGCCGGGCGTTCGAAAGAGACGTTCATGACCGCCGTCTCGATCGCCACCCATGGAAATGTTGTTGTAATTTCGATCGACCGCCGAGAGCGACGAAACGCCATCGACATCGATGTCGTCCGTGGACTGCAAGAGGCGTTCGCCAAATTCGACGCCTCCGATGGCCGCGTCGCGGTGCTGACCGGCGTCGGCGACGATTTTTCCGTCGGATCCGATCCAAATGTCCCGGTAACGGAGCTCTGGCGCTGCATGCCGACGATCGGAACCGTCACGAAAAAGCCCATCGTCACCGCCGTCGCCGGCGAATGCCGAGGCAGCGCCTTCACTCTCAACATGTTCGCCGATCTGTGCGTCGCAGACGAAAGCGCAAACTTCTGCTATCCCGAAGGAACGCACGGGGCCTGGGGCGGCCTCGCAGCAGGTCTCGCGGTGCGCATTCCGCACAAGATCGCGATGGAAGTTCTGCTGTTGTCACAGCCTATCTCGGCGCGCCGCGCCTATGAAGCCGGGCTCGTCAACCGCGTCGCCCCACGAGGAAAGCATCTAGACACTGCGCTCGAAATCGCCCACGTCGTCGCGACGCGCGCTCCCCTCGTCATGCAGTCGATGAAGCATTTCGTGACCGATCATGTGCTCGTGCAGAGCCCATCGGAGATACTCGGCCGGACGACACGCGATCTCACAGCCGTCCGCACGAGCCAGGATGCAGCGGAAGGCAAACGCGCGATGGCCGAAGGACGCGCGCCCGAGTTCGTCGGCAAATGAACGCTGTGCTCTGCAAAAAGAAGGGAATGGGCCGACCGTGACGACACGCGCCGTCGATGCGAGCACGATCATTCGCCGCAATCTCCGAGATCACCCGCCGCGTGTCTTGACGACTGACCTCTGCGTGGTGGGGTCGGGAATTGCCGGCGTCTCCGCCGCCCTCGAAGCGGCGAGGCTCGGGCATCGGGTCGTTCTAGTCGAGGCAGGCGGATCGCTCGGCGGCCAGTCCGTCGCAGCGCAGATCAACACATTTTGCGGGTTCTATGCGAATGGACCGACACCGCGGCAAATCGTTTTCGGCATCGCCGACGAGATCCTCGCCGACCTCGGGAAGAGCGGCGACGTCATGCTGCTTCGAAGCCGTCATAACTCCTTCGTCGTTCACTACCACAGCGTCGCACTGCAACGTTGGATCGAGCGCGCTACGAACCGCGAGAGAATTACTCCCCTCCTCGGCGCGGCGCTGTTCGACGCGCACGTCGAAGACGAGCGTCTGATCTCCATTTCAGTGGCCACGCGTTCCGGAATTCTGCGCATCGAAGCCGAGTGCTTCGTGGACGCGACCGGAGACGCCGCCATCGCCTGGACGAGCGGCCTCGCCACGCGAGAGCCGGCCGCCGGACCGATCTACGGATCACAAAACGGTATTCTTCGTAATGTCGATGAGCGGGCGCTCGCGGCTATTGATCGCGCGACGCTGCGATCACGCCTCGCCGCCAAAGGTCGCAAATATGGCTTGGACCGAAGCGACGCCTTCATATTCACGGCGCCCGGATCGGGCGAGACGCTCGTCAATATGACGCATGTAGAGACGCCTCTCGATCCCATCCACGCCAGTAAGATGGTGGCCGTCGGCCATGACAAGATGGATCTCGCCGTCGAATTTCTTCGTGCTGAATTCCCGGAGGCTTTTTCTCGGGCTGTTGTTAGCATTTATGGCGCCCTCGGCGCGCGCCAGACACGCTGGTTCAAGAGCCGCTACCAGTTGAGCGCGGACGATGTGCGCGCCGGAACGAACTTCGAGGACGCGATCGCCCGTTGCGCCTGGCCGATCGAGCTTCATAATAGTCTCGAGCAAATTTATTTCGAAGCATTCGATGAGGAACACATCCATACAATTCCGTTTCGCTGCATGGTTCACGACGAGGTGCACAACCTGCTCGCCGTCGGCCGATGCGTGGATGGCGACGCGCTCGCTCTGTCCTCCATTCGTGTAATGGGGCCATGTATCGCAATGGGGGCCGCAGCCGCCCACGCCTTCGATCTGACCAGCGGCAAATTCGACGACGCGCCGATCGGCGGTCTGCGTAGACGTTTGGCCGCCAATCTCGGACTGGCGGAACTCGCCTGAGCGCTTCGCAGTACCCAGGTCCCGGGTTTCGCCCCCAAAAAAAGCGGCTTGCAAATCTATTATATCTATCGATATAATAGATTGAATTCGGGGAGTTCCTGACGCATGTCGCTGAGCTTACAGCCTCGTCGAAACGGAAATCCGACCCTCGCTCCGGCGCGAGACGACCGGCCGTCCGGCGTCAGCGTCATTCGCAATCAAATTCTCGAGAACGACCTTCTCCATGTGTTCGTGACGGTCGTCGACCAGGGCGGGTTTACTGCCGCCGCCCGGACGCTGCACAGAACCCAAGCGGCCGTCAGCCTGCAGATCAAGCGGCTCGAAGACGTTATCGGTGTCAGCCTGATCATGCGTCCCCAGAGGGGTTTTCGCCTCACTCCCGAAGGCGAGCTCATGCTCGATTACGCGCGGCGCATGTTGGCGCTCAACGCCGAGGCGCTTCGCACGCTTCGCGCCGAAGAAACCGATTGCACGGTTCGCCTCGGCTCGATCGACAATTACGTTGCGAATATTCTGCCGCCGCTAGTCGGCGCATTCTGTCGTTCGTATCCACGCGTCAATGTCGAGCTCTATGGCGGTATGCCGAGTTCCATGCTCACGCGCATCGGTACGCATTTCGATATCGTGATCGCCATGGAGCCGGCTGGCACGAGCCAAGGACAGGTGCTTCGTCGCGAGCAGGTCGTATGGACGACATCGTCCGAGCACAATCAACATGAGCGATCACCTTTGCCGCTGGCAGTTGCTCCGCCTGGAAGCATGTTTCGTCATTGGGCGATCGCCGCCCTCCAACAAAGAGGCGTTCCATGGCGACTCGCTCATGTAAATTCGAACGTTTCCGGCATCGAAGCTGCTGTCCGACAAGGTTTGGGCGTCGGCGTGTTCAAAGCGAGCACGATCGACGACCGACTGTGGCATCTGAACGAAAGTGACGGCTTCCCGCGGCTTCCCGATGTTGAAATAGCACTCTATTCAATTCGGTCGTCTCCGTCCTCGCCAACCATGCGACTGCGAGACTATCTCATCGAACGACTCGCCGACACATCCTGCTCCGAGTGACACCGACACGGCAATTGAACACGCAGCGCTGCTTATTCGACGAATAAGCGGATTTCGTATTTCCAAAAGAAATATGATCGCATCAAATTCGTCACACGTGGGCGCGTCGCCGCCGAGGGATATCCCGACAGGCGGAGAGTGGCGATCGCGGGAATCCTCTACCATATCGCGGCCATGACCAGCGCTTATCCGAGTCTTTGTCCTCGACCATTCGAATATAACAAATCGCATGTCGTGAGCTCGGACGGCGTGACTATCGCCGTGAGGCGATGGGGGAATCGCCGAGGACCTCCAATCATCTTCATCCATGGCTTCGCGCAGAGCGGTCTCGCCTTTATCCGGCAAGTACGGGACGTGCGCCTCGCGGAAAAATATCATCTGATCACCTACGATCTTCGCGGTCATGGCGCGTCGGACAAACCTCTCGAGCGCGACGCCTACCACGACAATCGGCTCTGGGCGTCCGATCTACACGCTGTCGCCGCTTCGGTCGGCGCCGTGAGGCCAATTCTTGTCGCGTGGTCATTCGGCGGCCGAGTCGTATGGGACTATCTCAAAGAATATGGCGACGAGAGCATCGCCGGCGCTCAATTTGTCGGATCGTCGTGGCGCCGAAGCCCCGAATGGACAAGCGCGGCTTCGGCTGCAAGCCTGCCGCTGATGCTCGAAGACGATCTACCTACCAATATCGCCGGGACCATCGCCTTCCTTTCGAGCTGCTTCGCAACGCCGCCGCAGTCGGCGGAGTTCGCACAGATGCTCGCCTATAATATGACACAGCCGCCCTCCGTTCGACGGCTGATGGTTGGACGTCCACAGCAACCCGAGGACTTCATCGCCACGCGCTCTCTGCCGCTCGCGTTCATCGTCGGTGAAAAAGATCGCCATTGCGACCCTCGCGCATCGCGCGCCTCGGCCGAGCATATTTGTGGCGCATCTTTTCTCGAGCTGCCCAATGTCGGCCATTCGCCATTTTACGAGGACGCACAGGCGTTCAACCAGCAGCTGCTCGAATTCGCGGAACGCGTCTTTTTGCATGAGTGAAAGCATCCATCGCTTTCCGATATTCCACTCATAAGAAGAATAAGCATTGCCCAGGATTTTGGGGCGTCTGTAGCTTTGCTGGACAACGTCGTTAGCGTCAGAAAGTAAAAATGATGAGAAAGTCGCTTATCGCCGCAATTCCGCTCTGCTTCGCCTACACTGCTCCCAGCGCCGCGCAGACGCCTCCCGCCGAGGAGGCGCGAGTTCCAGATGTCGTGATCTCCGCGCCGACAACATCCGCCGATGTGTCCGAGCGTCAAGCGACCGCATTCCAGACGATACCGCAGGCGGCAACCGTCATCACAAAACAGCAAATCGACGCATTGCAGATCAGCAATCTTCTGCAAGCGCAAAAGCTCGAACCGAGTTTGCAGATTCGCTTCGCAGACGTTCGCTCATTGACTGTCAATGTCCGCGGGTTCGGTTCGTCGACTTCCGTAGCCACCGACGGAATCTTCGGCGGCGTGCCGGTCTATGTCGACGGCATATTTCAACCTCGGCCGGGCCAAGCGATCTTTGATATTCCTGATCTCGTCGGCGTCGACGTTTTAAAAGGGCCGCAAGGAACGAGAGGCGGCATGGACTCAACGGGCGGCGCCGTTTATCTCAACACGGCGGCGCCGAGCTTCGAGACGCAGCGAAAGCTCGAAGTCTCATATGGAAGCTATGACAACATTCAGATTCGCGGATCGGCGACGGGCGCGATCGCCGACAGCGATACGTTGGCGTTCCGCGTGTCATTCGTCAGCGCCGATCGCGATGGCTACGTCTACAGCTATTACAGCGGCCAAAAATACAATGACTGGCATAACAAGAGCTTTCGCGCACAGATCCTGTTCCAGCCGACGAACGACCTCAGCGTACGTTTGATCACGGACTATTCACACGTCAATCAGGCGTGTTGCCCGAATGTGCTGAACGGCGTCGTCGCAAATTACGCCAATGGCGCGGCGGTTCCAAATAATCTATATGCCCGCCTGACGAGAATGAACTATGTCCCGACGTCGTTTTACAATATCGACAGCTACAAGGGCGATATCTCCGGCTATCTGCAGAACACGCAGCAGAGCTATGGAGCAGCAGTTGTAATCGATTACAAGCACGGCGGCTACGAATTTTCTTCGCTGACCTCGTTCCGAGGGTGGAGCTTCGATCCGCTGAACCAAACGAGCAGCGCCCTCGCCCCGGTGCGGACGACCAACTCCAACAATCAAATCGCCGAGAGATCGCTACAGCAAGAATTCAAATTAGCGACGCCCGCCAACGGCCCCGTCGAGGGAACTGCAGGCCTCTTCTATCTATTCGAACAGCTCTATGACTGGGGATATTCGAGCTATGGCCCGGCGGCGGCCGCGTGGTACGGCTCGGCGGCGAATCCGCAGGCTTTGAACGATGTCGCGCTCAACAACCTCGCCTCGAAGTCCTATGATAATCCACTCAGCCACGTCATCGCGCCTTATGCGCGGGCCGTCTGGCATGTGACGCCGGATCTCGATTTCGCTTTCGGTCTTCGGTACTCTTATACGGCGAAGAGCACAATATTTCGACAGTACCAGTTTGCCGCCAGCAGCCTCGACGGGCTGACCGCGGCGCAACAAGCCACGGCGCGATCCGCGCGAATTGGATTGATCGGCGCAGATCGTGAATTCTACGCCACGACGCGACAAGGATTGGTTTCCGCTCTCGCCTCCGCTTCCTATAAAATTTCGCCCGACGCGCTCGCTTACGCGACCTACGCGCGCGGAGGGCGCGCCGGCGGTCCAAATCCCGTCGCCAACCTTCCGACGACAGCCGCCACGACTGTGCGGCCCGAGGAATTGGACGACTTTGAAATTGGATTGAAGACCGATCTCTTCGAGCATCGACTGCTCGCAAACATTGCAGCCTTCATCATGGTCGATCGAAATTATGTCACCAATATCACAGATACGTCGGGCGCTCGGCCGATCACCTATCTTTCCAACGCCAAGAGGGCGATCTCCCGAGGGTTCGAGCTGGATCTACGTGCAAACCCCATAGAGGGGCTGACGACCTATAGTTCTGTCACATACGATCACACCTATTACGATTCCTTTGAGAATGCCCCTTGCCGATTTGAACTCGCGTTCTTGAACTCTTGCAGCCTGACGGGTCGCCCGATCTCCCTGACGCCGCGATGGGCTCTCGCCGCCGGCGGCGAATATGCACGCGATATCGGACGCGTTCTCGATCCGATCGAAAAGTCGGTGATCGCCTATTTCGGAGCCGACTTCTCCTATCAGACAAAATTCTTCTCGGTTCCAGACGATTCGATCTACAGCGTAATCGACGCTTACGGCCTGCTAAATCTGCACGCGGGACTGCGCCTCGCAGACGAGAGCGTCGATCTGTCGGGATGGGTTCACAATGTGACGAACAAACACTATTTCACGACCGTGTCTCCGAATTTCAGTGCTGGAGGAGTGATCGGCACACCGGCTGATCCGATTATGGCAGGCTTCACGGTGAAGGCGAAATTCTGATCGCGACGCCGAAGTGTGGCGCTTCGTCCCCGAGGCGGGGCTCGCCATCGTTCCGTGCATCGTCAACGTGCACGGGGGTGTCGAGCGCTTGTGTCACGTTGACGACCGACTCTGGCGTCAATGTGAAGCGCGCCCGGCGCCACGCGGCGATCACATGTTCATGAATGACGAAATGACGGCCGGGGATCGACCTGGCCAGCGATCAGCGCATTAGCTGGAGCGATGTCACACATAAGCGAAACGAACATTGCCAAATTAGACCCTGATGGATCATAGCTACAAAAGGCGCTTGTGCCCATCCCCAGTTGAATTGTTCCGCGAAATGTCGCTCGAGCAACAGAGCCGCAGCATTGGAGTTATCACCGCGCACGAACGGTGGCGCTGGTTCCGCTTCGCGGTGCTGCTCACGGGTGTTTTTCTGTCGCCCCTCGATTTTTTTATCGTCAATATCGCGCTGCCTGCGATCAAGGAGGAGTTCGGCGCGACATCCTCCGATTTACAGCTCGTTGTTTCAGGCTACATGACGACCTACGCCGTTTTCCTTATCACAGGGGGTAGGCTCGGAGACATTTTTGGACGACGGAAGATCTTTTTGGCCGGACTGGCCTGTTTTGCCGGAGCATCCGCGATATGCGGTTTGGCCACCTATTCGAGCGTTCTCGTGGTGGGCCGAATTCTCCAAGGACTCGGCGCGGCGCTGATGGTTCCCCAAGGGCTCGCGTCCATCAATGTAATTTTCGCGCCAGAAGAAAAATCGATCGCACTGGGTCTTTATGGCGCGACGCTCGGGCTTGCTGCGGCGAGCGGGCAAATCCTGGGCGGCTTCCTGGTCTCGGCCGATGTCTTCGGTCTCGGCTGGCGGATCGTCTTTCTCGTCAATCTGCCGATCGCAGCAGTCGTTCTCATTTCGGGTCTTCTTCTACCCGACGCCTCTAATCCACGTCCACCGCAGCTCGACATTTTCGGCGTCTTGCTTTCAGCGCTCACGCTCACACTCGTCGTCACGCCGCTGATCGAAGGACGTGAACGAGGCTGGCCACTCTGGTCCCTATTATTACTGATGGCGGCGCCGATCGCTGGATCACTGTTCCTGCGGAATGAGAATAAACTTCTACAGAATGGCGGAACTCCGCTTTTCGATCCGCGCGTCATGGGACTGCCCGGCTTCGGCCTGGGATTGCTGGCGGCGTTCTTCTTCTATGCTATCGGCTCGTTTTTTCTTATTTTCTCCATTTATTTGCAAACTGCGCTCGGCGAATCTCCTAGAGGCGCGGCGTTCGTCTTTCTGCCGTTCGGCATCGGCTCTTTTCTCGCTCCGCTTCTCAGCCCCTATGCCGGCCGGATGCTCGGCCAACGAACAGCGCCCGTGGGAATCATTCTCGAGACGATAGGCATGCTGAGCCTAACGTTGGTCGTTTGGAACTGGCGAACCGACCAGTCGCTCGATCACGCGCTTCGGGGCCTTTCATTGTTCGCGATCGGCTTTGGGCAAGGAACTGCGTTACCGAGTCTCGTTCGCGGCATTATCGGCAAAGTCGAGCCGGCATGGTCGGGACTCGTATCCGGCATCATCAACACGACCTTGCAGATCAGCTCCGCATTGAGCATAGCCATCGTCGGTGGGCTGTTTTTTGGGATTGCCGGTCGTGAACCCGTCGCTGAAAATATCTTATTCGCCCTGGTGGTCTCCTTGCTCGCTATCGCGTGCTGCCTCGTCATTGCCGCGCTCGCAACCGTCGCTCTCACGCAAACAACGCTAGTCGAGCGTCGCACGCCCACCGCCAAGAAAATGCGCTAGGCTCAGGACCTATTAATTTCGAGTGAGGCGTGATTCAAGGTCTCCGATATGGAGGCTTTGATGGGTGATTTGT